>CAYSCB010000472.1:0-2071 GCA_964429335.1 uncultured Aquihabitans sp. | reverse complement strand
GATGTCCTCCGGTTGGCCGAGCCGTCGCAGCGGCGTCGCACCCTCCATCGCGGCGCGGACAGCGTCATCCCCCAGCACCATCTCCAGCGCCGAGGTCGCCACCGATCCGACAGCGATGCCGTTGACCCGGATGCGGGGAGCTAGATCCGCGGCGGTGAGCCTCGTGAGGTGGGTCAGCGCCGCCTTCGCCGTCCCGTAGGCGACGAACCCGCGGTCCGCCATCCGACCGGCGGCGGAGGAGATGTTGACCACCGACCCGCCCCCGCGGTCGAGCATCGCCGGCACCGCCTGCTTCGTGAGCTCGAACGCGGTGGTCACGTTGAAGCGGAACGCCCGCTCGAAGCTCGTCACGCTGGTGTCGAGGAGCGGCTTCGGGAACGACCCGCCGGCGTTGTTCACCACGATGTCGAGCCCTCCCAGGTGTTCGACCGCGACCGAGACCAGTTCCCCGAGCCGGTCGAGCTCCATGACGTCGAAGGCCACCGGCTCGGCGCTGACCCCGAAGCCCCGGGCCTCCTCGGCCACGGCGTCGACCTGCTCGACGGTCCGCGCTGCCACGACGACATCCGCGCCCGCCTCGGCGAGGGCGAGCGCGCAGGCACGTCCGATGCCCCGGCCGGCGCCGGTGACCAGCGCGACGCGGCCGTCGACGCGGAAGCGGTCGAGCACCGTCACGGCGCTGCCGATGCCCGCTGCTCTGACTCGTGTGCCGCCCACAGGAAGATGCCGCTCGCCATCAGCGACGCCTCCGCCCGCGCCCGGGCTCCGAACACCTCGGCGCGCACGGCGTGCACACCGCGGTCCTCCGGTGCCGCCTGCGCGGCGAGCTCCGCGAGGTGACCGGCGAGTCGCAGCTCACCGTCCGCTGCGAGCTGCTGGGCTCGTGCCGCGAGCACCGACGCTCCGCCGGCGAGGCTCGCGAGCTCGGACGCCAGCACCTCGTCGGGGGCCGGCTTGAGGCGCGCCGGGTTCCCGTCGTACCACCCCCCGTAGAGTCGCCAGAGGTTGTGCACGACGAACTCGGGTTCGTCGTAGATCGGTCGCAGCCACGGCAGACCTGCGAGGTGATCCGGGACGCGCACCGTGTGGACGATCTCGTCGAGGCGTGCCCCGGCGTTCATCATGTCGAGCGTCTGGTTGGCGATCGACTCCAGGTACTCCGCAGCGCTCGTCAGCACCCGGGAGATGTCGGCCGCGCCGGCGACCGCGGGTCCGTGGCCCGGCAGCAGCAGCTCCGGCTCCAAAGCCGCCATGCGGCGGAGTCCGGCGGCCCATTCGAGCGGGTAGCGCTGGACCTTCTGCGGGTTGCCGCAGTTCGGCGACACCCAGATGAACATGTCGCCGGCGCAGAGGATGCGTCGGTCCGGCATCCATGCCCAGGTGTGGTCGTCGGTCTCGCCCCGGCTGTGGTGCAGCTCGATCGTGTCGTCGCCGACGGTCACGGTCGTTGTGTCCCGGTAGGTGCGGTCCGGGTAGCGGAAGTCGGTCGGGAAGTAGGGCGCCGCGAGGCGGAACTGCCGCTGGTTGATCGTGCCGTTGTAGCCCTCGGTCATCCGGTAGCGGTCGAAGCGGTCGGCGACCCGCTCGTGGGCGACCACCTCGATGTCACCGCCCTCGATGTCACCGCCCTCGTCCTCGAATGCGTCGATGCCGCCGACGTGGTCGACGTGACCGTGGGTGTACACCGCGGTCCGCAGCGGCGCGGCGGTCCAGGAGCGGACGAGGTCGGCGACCGCCGTGCCGTGGAAGCGGCTGCTGACGTCGACGAGGAGCAGCTCGTCGTCGCCGGGGCTCCGGAACGCGGCGACGTTCGAGAACGCCGCGACGAACGCCAGGTCGTCGTCGAGCTCGTGGATCTGCGGGGCGTCGTTCAGGCCGATGACGCCGAACTCGCCCGGGGCGAGATCTCCGGCGATGACCCGGGCGGAGCTCGTGAGCATGTCGGCGGCCATGCGCCACCCTAGGCATGTCAGGCCGGGGCGGGCTCCGCGAGCAACGCCGCCAGGGGAGCGGTCCGGTCGCCGAAGGTGCGGACGAGGAACTGCGCGCGGGTCACGTAGCGGTGCGCCGG
>CAYSCB010000471.1:0-2074 GCA_964429335.1 uncultured Aquihabitans sp. | reverse complement strand
CCGGCGAGCGCCAGTCCGACCATCTCCGCGATCGTGTCGCCCGCCTTGTCCTGGGCCTCGGCGGTCGAGGCGCCCAGGTGCGGTGTGACCACGACCTGGTCGAGCTCGAACAGCGGCGACTCCGTCGTCGGCTCGGCGGCGAACACATCGAGCGCCGCGCCGGCGATCGTGCCGTCCGCGATGGCTGCGGCCAGTGCGTCCTCGTCGATGATCCCGCCGCGGGCGACGTTGATCACCCGCAGGTTCGACTTCGCCTTGGCGAGCAGGTCCGCACCGATCAGCCCCGCCGTCTCAGGCGTCTTCGCGAGGTGCAGGGTGATGAAGTCCGAACGGGCCATGAGCTCGTCGAGGTCGACCAGCTCGACGTTGATCTGGCGGGCCCGGTCTGCTGTCACGAACGGGTCGTAGGCGACGAGCTTCATCCCGAACGCCATCGCGCGTTGGGCGACGAGCTTGCCGATCCGGCCGAGTCCGATGATGCCGAGCACCTTGTCGGACAGCTCGACGCCCTCCCACTTGGAGCGTTCCCACCGCCCGGCCTTCAGCGCTGCGTGCGCCTGCGGGACGTTGCGTGCCTGGGCCAACAGGAGCGCCATCGTGTGCTCGGCCGCGGACAGCGTGTTGGACTGCGGTGCGTTGACGACCATGACGCCGCGCTCGGTGGCCGCGGCGAGGTCGACGTTGTCGAGACCGATGCCGGCACGGCCGACCACGACCAGGTCGGTTCCCGCCTCCAGCACCTCCCGGGTGACCGTGGTGGCGGAGCGGATGATCAGCGCATGGGCGCCGACGACGGCATCGAGCAGGGTCTCCGGGGTCAGGTCCAGTCGGACGTCGACGTCGTGGCCCGCGTCGCGCAGCCGCTGCAGACCGCCGTCCGCGATCTTCTCGCTCACCAGTACTCGCATGGCGCCCATCCTGCCCGAGGCGTCCCGCCGCGGTCAGATCGCCCAGCTGGACGGTCAGCGTTCGAGCGTCAGGGGCGGCAGGTCGTCCGCGGGAGCGAAGCCGAGGACCTGCCCGTAGAAGGCGAGCTCGGCCTGCAGCGCCGCCACGATCGTCTCGGAGGCACGGAACCCGTGCGCCTCGCCCTCGAACAGGATCAGCGCGTGGGGCACACCGTTGTCATGCAGGGCGTCGCTGAGCACCCGGGCCTGCGACGGCGGGACGATCGGATCGTCGGTGCCCTGCAACAGGAGCACCGGGCTGTCGAGGAGGTGCGCGTGGAACAGCGGCGAGCGCTCCCGGTAGCGCTCGGACTCCTGGGGCAACGACCCGACGAGACCGTCGAGGTAGCGCGACTCGAACTTGTGCGTGTCGGAGGCGAGTGCCCGGAGGTCGGTCACTCCGTAGAGGCTGCACGCCGCGGCGAACACATCCGAGCGGCACGTGGCTTCGAGCGCGGTGAACCCACCGGAGGAACCGCCACGGATGACGCAGCGATCTGCGTCGACCAGACCCGCCTCGACGAGGTGGCGGACCGCCGCGACGCAGTCCTCGACATCCGCCACGCCCCACTGCCTGAGCAGCAGGTCCCGGAAACGTCGTCCGTAGCCCGTCGATCCCCGGTAGTTCACGTCGACGACGGCGAACCCGCGCGATGTCCAGAACTGGACCGAGGTCGAGTACTCGGCTCTCGCCGCAGCGGTCGGACCGCCGTGGATCCTGACAACGAGCGGTGGCCGATCGCCCTCCGGTCCGGTGACGTCCGCCGACACCGGACCGTAGAAGAGGGCGTGCGCCTGTTCACCGTCGCCGGTCGGGAAGGTGACCGCACGGGGAACTGCGACCGCAGCGGGATCAGGTCGGGGGATCCGGCGCAGGTCTCGCACCGTGGCGATCTCGAGGTCGACGATCCACGCCGAGGTCGGTCGTGTCCCCCCACCGCCGGCCACGGCGACGACGGTGCCGCACACGTCCAGGTGCTCGACGTAGGTGAACCCGCCGTCCGGTGCCGGCGCCGGCGCCAGCGATCCGTCCGCCGGGTCCCAGACCTGCAACGAGTCGAGGCCGCCGTGGTGGATGGCTGCCACGACCCGACCGTCGTCGGTGAACCCGTAGCGGCGACCCCCCG
>CAYSCB010000470.1:0-2077 GCA_964429335.1 uncultured Aquihabitans sp. | reverse complement strand
CCCGGGCGCTTGAGGGCAGGGCGGCTCGCCAGCAGCAGCGCGACCCCGAACACCGCCACCGCGAAGATGATGATCACCCACACCGCCGAGCTCTGCGGGAGGGCGAGCAGCATCCGCGAGATCGCGAACATCACGACCGCGAGCGTGAGGATCGCCAGGACGGGCACCTCGAGGGGATCCATGAGGTCGTGGCGCAGCTCGCGGTTGGCGGACTGGTCACCGGTCGCACGTTCGGCCCACGCGCGCACCGTCCAGGAGACGGCCACGATGGTGAGCAGGACGATGCCGACGACGAACAGGACCGGGTCGATCGCGAGGCCGATGACGCAGAGGCCGACACCGAACGCTCCGACGATCGGCCAGTAGCTCAGGCCCACCGGCGTCACGACGGGCGGGTTGGTCGCGGTTGCGGGATCGCCACCCTCCATCAGGACCAGGACATCCGCGCTGCCGTCGCGGAAGGCTGTGGTGAACCCGCCCAACGCACCCATGATCGCAGCGAAGCCCATCAGGACGCTGTAGCCGACGTGTTCGCCGACCCAGCCCTTCCAGCCGAAGGTGAGCGGCCCGATGATCGAGTCGACGACACCGCCCTTGTCGAACACCGCGAGCACACCGGCGTGCGCGGCTGCCCCGGTGATGAACCCGTAGACGATCGCTGCGACGAAGCCGATGACGGCCGCCGCGTAGAAGAACTTGGAACCCCTCGTGATCATCAGGCGCTCACTTCATGATGTAGACGGCGACCCAGACCACGGCGTACACAGCGCAACTGGCGTACCAGAAGACTGCGGCCGCGGCGATCCCGTCGGGCTGTCGGGAGGAGAACTGGCCTCCGAGTGCACGGAAGGCCATCAGGGCGATGAAGACCATCCCGGCGATCACCATCGCCAGGCTCCCACCGGTCACCGCGTAGAACAGCGGACCCTCCGGTGAGTCGAGCAGGACCGCCGCCTGCTTGTAGAGGAATGTCGTCTGGTTGACGAACGCCGCACCGAGCAACATCGTCACGCCGAGGGCGAGGTACGTGTGCGCCCGGTCGTCACGAGCGATCGAATGGACGGCCCATTGCATGGTCACGACCGACATCGCGAGCGTCAACGCCTGCATGTTCGGCTGCGTGAGCGGGATGTGCGCGGTCTTGAGCCATTCGGCCCCGCCGGCACCGCGTGCGGCGAGGTAGGCGCCGATGAGCGTCGCCATGACCGCCACGATCCCGGCGGTCCCGAACGCGGTGCCGAAGAGCAGTTCCCGTCGACGCGGTTGCGTCGGGGCCGGCAGAGCCAGAGCCATCAGTCCTTCTCCTCGTCCGAGCCGTCACGACCATCGAGCAGCGGGTACGGCGATCTCACACGGGCGAGGTCCACGAGCCCGACGCCCCCGCTCGCAGGCGAGGGGAACGACCACTCGAGCGTCGACCCGCCGTCCACCGGATCACCGTCGTGGCCCTCCGCCGCGATCCGCACGGCTGCGACCAACCCGCTCAGCGCTCCGAGTGCGAACAGCACTGCACCGACTGCTTCGACGGCGCCGAAGACCTGCGACGCCGTGGCTTCGCCATCGAGCTGGACGATCGCCTGCACCAACGTGGCCGTGGCGAGCAACCCACCGCCGAGCAGGACCAACGGCACCGTCAGGGAGCCCTCCGGGGAGCTCGCCCGGCCACCCCACAGCTGGGGCGCCCAGTGCAGCGCTCCGGCGATGCCGCCGGCCATGGCGGCCGCCGCCACGAACGCCGCCTGAGCGGAGGCGAGCGTCAGTCCCGAGATGACGAACAGCTGACCCTTGCCGGCGAGCGACAGGGCCAGGATCCAGCCCGTGATGACGGCTCCGAGGACGAGCAGGATGCCGACGACCGACAGGATGAGCGCGGGCGAGGCCGTCACCTTGCCGTGACGGAGGGTCTCGGCGAGCGCCGCGATCATCGCGACGACGGGGATCCCCACCGCGATCGCGAACGCCGTCCACATCGCCGTGTTCACGGCGCTCGGCAGCTGTGCCCACGCTCCGAAGGCCAGGATGGCGTACGGACCGATGATGAGCTGCAACGCGCCGGGGCGGGCGTGGCGCCGACCGG
>CAYSCB010000469.1:0-2099 GCA_964429335.1 uncultured Aquihabitans sp. | reverse complement strand
TTGGGACAGAACGGGGTTGGGACAGAACGGGGTTGGGACAGAACGGGGTTGGGACAGAACGGGGTTGGGACCGAACCGGGTTGGTCAGAGGTACTGGCCGGTCGCGACCGCCTCGATCGAACGACCGCCGGTGGCGTCGGTCCCCGTCTCGTCGTGGACCAGGGTCCGCACGTAGACGATCCGCTCGCCCTTCTTGCCCGAGATCTTCGCCCAGTCGTCGGGGTTGGTGGTGTTGGGCAGGTCCTCGTGCTCCTTGTACTCCTGGTGGATGGAGTCGATGAGGTCCTGCACCCGCACGCCGCGGGCGCCCGAGTCGAGCTGACGCTTGATCGCCAGCTTCTTGGCGCGGCGGACGACGTTCTCGATCATGGCGCCCGAGGCGAAGTCCTTGAAGAACATCACCTCCTTGTCGCCGTTCTGGTACGTGACCTCGAGGAACTGGTTGGCCTCGTCGGTGCGGTACATCTCCTCGACTGTGCGCTCGATCATGACCCGCACCGCCTTGTCGGTGTCACCGCCGCCCAACGTGGTGATCTCGTCGCCGTCGAGCGGGACCTGGGCGGTGAGGTAGCGGGCGAAGATCTGGGACGCCGCGGCCTCGTCGGGCCGGTTGATCTTGATCTTCACGTCCAGCCGGCCGGGTCGCAGGATGGCCGGGTCGATCAGGTCCTCGCGGTTGGAGGCCCCGATGACGATGACGTTCTTGAGGGTCTCGACGCCGTCGATCTCGGCGAGCAGCTGCGGGACGATCGTCGCCTCCATGTCCGAGGAGATGCCGGTCCCCCGGGTGCGGAACAGCGACTCCATCTCGTCGAAGAACACGATCACCGGCGTGCCGTCCGCCGCCTTCTCCCGAGCGCGCTGGAACACGAGCCGGATGTGTCGCTCGGTCTCCCCCACGTACTTGTTGAGCAGCTCGGGGCCCTTGATGTTGAGGAAGTAGCTCCGCGCCTCGCGGCCGGTCGCCTGGGTCACCTTGCGGGCGAGCGAGTTCGCGACGGCCTTGGCGATCAGCGTCTTGCCGCACCCGGGTGGACCGTAGAGGAGGATGCCCTTCGGTGCGGGCAGCGCATAGTCGCGGAACAGGTCCTGGTGCAGGAACGGAAGCTCCACCGCGTCGGTGATCGCCTCGATCTGCTCGTCGAGGCCTCCGATGTCCGCGTAGTCGATGTCGGGCACCTCCTCGAGGACCAGCTCTTCGACCTCGGGGCGCGGGAGCTTCTCGAGCAGGAGCGCTGACCTCGTGTCCATGAGCGCGGTGTCGCCGGCGCGGAGATGGACCTCGCCGAGCTGTTCGGCGAGCTCGACGACGCGCTCCTCGTCCGCGCGACCGACGACGATCGCACGGCGCCCACCCTCGAGCAGCTCCTTGACCGTGACGATCTCCCCGGAGGAGTCCGGGCGGCGGACCATCACGACGTTGTAGGCGTCGTTGAGGACGACCTCGGAGCCGCGACGGAGGTCCTCGACGTCGATCGCTGGCGACACCTCGACGCGCATCTTGCGTCCCGCCGCGTGGACGTCGACGGTCCCGTCGTCGTTGATGCCGAGCAGCGTCGCGTAGGCGGCAGGCGGTTGGGTCAGCTTGTCCACCTCGTCGCGGAGCGCCGCGATGTGGTCGCGCGCCTCCCGCAGCGTGAACGTCAGCTTCTCGTTCTGGCTCACCGCCTGTGCGAGCTGTCCCTTCGTCTCGAGCAGCCGCTCCTCGAGGGTCCGGACGCGCTTCGGTGCGTCCTGCAGTCGGCGGACGAGGTGCGCGACCTCGTCTTCGAGGTCGCGCACCTGGGTGCGCAGCGCCTCCACCTCGTCGGCGTCGGGATCAGTCGGTCGCGGGCTCTCCTCGTCGTGCACCGGCCCTCCTCCAGTTTCGGCGACGCCGTGGACGACGTCGTGTCGCCCTGCTGTTCTACCCCGACCGGACGACGAAGCGGTGCCACCGTCGACACCGTCGATCGTCGGACGTGACGACTGGCACCGTCGAGTTTCCACCGGGGTTGCCGTGTTTATCGAGGGGCGCGACTATGCTGCGGTTCGTAGGAGTCAGCGCCCCGAGGACGTCCCGACGGGCCCGACGCGAAGGCAGGATGATCAACCATGGG
>CAYSCB010000468.1:0-2130 GCA_964429335.1 uncultured Aquihabitans sp. | reverse complement strand
GCGAAGGCCAGCTCGAGGCCGTCGTCGGCTGCCCAGAGCCCCACGCCGCGGATGCCGGGCGTGTCGATCAACAGCGCTCCTGCCGACAACGGGACGATCTGTCCGGCGGTCGTCGTGTGGCGTCCCCGGCGGTCGCCTTCGCGCACCTCGGCGGTGAGTTGCACGGGGTGGCCGGCCAGGGCGTTCGCGAGCGAGGACTTCCCCGCTCCTGAGGCGCCGAGCAGCGCCAGCACGTGACCGGCTCCCGTCACGTTCGACAAGCTCGCGAGCGACTCCGGGTGTCGGGTCGACACGACCAGGACCTCGACCCCGGGTGCCCATCGCCGCGCCTCGTCGAGTTGGCCGGCGGCGCTGGCCTCGTCGACGAGATCGGCTTTCGTGAGCACGACGATCGGTGTGGCGCCGCTCTCCCAGGCGAGCACCAGCTCGCGGGCAAGCCGTGGCGGGTTCAGGCCGGGATCCAGCGGCTGGAGGACGAGGACGTGGTCCATGTTGGCGGCGACCGCCCGCGACTCGACCGCCACCTGGCTGCGGCCCACCCCGGGTGACCGTCGCTCGAACACCGTGCGCCGGGGGAGGATCGCTTCGATGCGACCCGCATCCGGGTCGAGCGCCACGACGTCGCCGACGACGACCCGGCGCGCCGACTTCGCGGCGACGACGAGCATCTCCTCGCCCGGCTGCTCAGAGGCGGTGATCCCACCCTTGTCGATGCGAACGACCCGGGCGGGAACCGTGGACGGTGGCACGTGCCCGTCGTCGAACACGCACGACCATGCCCGATCCCACCCGTCGTCCCAACCCGGCGGCCGCTGGGGCGCCGGGGTCCGACGGTCAGGTGTCACCACCGGAGCAGCCTCGCGCGATGCGAGTGCCCGAGAGGGCCGCCCGTACAATCACGCGCATGGCCCCGCCCATCGGGTCGGGTTCCTCCTCACCGTTCCCGGAGGTGCTCGCCGCCATCGACATCGGGACGAACTCCGTCCACATGGTCGTCGCCCGGGTCGCCGGCAACGATCGATTCGAGGTCATCACCCGCCTCAAGGAGATGGTCCGCCTCGGTTCCGGCCAGGGTGAGATGCGCCACCTCGAGCCTGACGCCATCGATCGGACCGTCGACACGCTCACGCGCTGTCGTCAGCTGGCCGCGTCACACGACGCGATGGTGTTCGCTGTCGCGACCTCTGCCGTACGTGAGGCGCGGAACGCAGCGGAGTTCCTCGATCGCGCCCGACGCGAGGCCAGCGTGGACGTCGAGGTCATCGCCGGTCACGAAGAAGCGCGTCTCATCCGTCTCGGGGCGCTGCAGGCGCTGCCGTTCTGGGACCGCGACATGGTCCTCGTCGATGTCGGCGGCGGTTCGACCGAGATCGTCCTGGGTCGGGGTGAGGAAGTCGCCTATGCCCGGTCGATCAAGCTCGGCTCGCTGCGGATGACCCGCTCGTTCTTCCCGGACGGTGACGTCGGTCCGGAGTCACTCGGCGAGTGCCGCCGCTTCGTGCGGTCCCGTCTCGCTCCGATGCTGCGGGACGCGTTGACGTTGCCGTTCGACGTGGCGGTCGCGACCTCGGGCACCGCTGAGACGTTGGCGGCGATGGCGCTCGCCCGATCGGAGGACCCCACCCCCCAGACGCTCAACGCAGCCGTGCTCACCCGAGCGGCGCTGAGCGAGGTCATCGCGGAGCTCGCCGCAGCGCCCACCACCGCCGAGCGACGCCGGCTTCCTGGCATGGACGCGGCGCGTGCCGACATCCTGCTCGGCGGCGCGATCGTGTTGGAGCAGATCTGCGGCGCGCTGCGCATCGATGAGCTCGTCATCTCGGAGTACGCCCTCCGGGAAGGCGTTCTGCTCGACGGGCTGCATCGCTTGCGGGGCGTGTCGCCACAGCACCTGTCGCAACTGCGAGAGACGTCGGTCCATCACCTCATGGAGCTCTGCGACGACGACCCTGAGCACTCCTACCGGGTTCGGAGCCTCGTGATGCAACTGCACGAGGCGCTCGGGGAACGCCTCGGGATCGACGACACCGACAGCGAGCTCCTCCAGACCGGCGCGCTGCTGGCGAACGTGGGGTTGTTCATCAGCCACTCCGCGCACCACCGCCACAGCTACTACGTCATCCGCAACTC
>CAYSCB010000467.1:0-2136 GCA_964429335.1 uncultured Aquihabitans sp. | reverse complement strand
AGGCTCGACACTCTCCGCGAGCGCGGCTACCTCGTCACCGTCGACCCCCCGCTGCTCGGCGAGCTCAGCGCCCTGGGAGCCCCGTTCAAGCTGTCCGCCAGCCCTGGTGGTCCGCGCACCGCCGCTCCCCTGCTCGGACAGCACAACGAAACGGTGCTCGGCCGCCCGGACCACGCGTCGATCCCGGTCAGGACCCGGCCGCGCAGCAGAGCACGGGACGAGGCAACGGCGACGGCGCCGCTGAACGGACTGCGGGTCGCGAACTTCGGGTGGGTCTGGGCAGGACCCATGGTCGGACAGACCCTCGCCTTCCTCGGCGCCGAGGTCTACAAGATCGAATCGCGGGCCCGCATCGACATGTCCCGCACCATCCCACCGTTCGCCGAGGGCATCCGCGACCACAACCGCAGCCTCTCCCACCACGCCGGCTGGGCCGGCAACGGCAGCGTCACCCTCAACCTGAAGAAGCCCGGGGGCATCGAGCTCGCCAAGGAGCTCATCGCGCAGTGCGACGTGGTCATCGAGAACTTCAGTCCCGGCGTGATGGAGCGCTTCGGCATGGGCTACGAGGACCTCGCTCAGGTGCGCTCCGACATCATCATGTTCTCGATGCCGGCGGCCGGTCTCACCGGGCCGATGCGCGGGATCCGCACCTACGGCATGAGCCTCGCGAGCCTGACCGGCCTCGACAGCATCACCGGATACCCCGGCGGGCCACCCATCCCGATGGAGAACGCCTACTCCGATCCGTACAACGGGATCCTCGGCGCCTACTCGATCCTCGTGGCGCTGCACCATCGCAACCGCACCGGCGTGGGACAACACATCGACTACTCCCAGCACGAAGCGATCATGCAGCTCATGGGACCGGCCTACATGGACTACGTGATGAACGGGACCGTCGCCGGCCCGCTCGGCAACCGCCACCCACTCGGCATGGCGGCACCCCACGGGGTGTTCCCCTGCGCGGGTGATGACCGCTGGGTGAGCATCGTCGTCATGGACGACGACGAGTGGAACGGACTGGTCGAGGCGACCGGTGCTGCATCCTGGGCGACCGATGCCCGCTTCGCACACCATGCGGGCCGACTGGCGGCGATCGATGAGCTCCACGAGCTGATCGCGACCTGGACCGCGGAGCTCGACGACCACGACCTGGCCGAGCTCCTCCAGCGCCACGGGGTGGCGGCGGCTCCGGTGCTCAACGTCGCCGACCTGCTGGAGGACCCCCACTACCGCGCGCGGGGCACCTTCATCGAGGTCCACCACCCCGCCGGGTTCGACGAGACGATCTACGGCGCGTACGTGAAGACCAGCCGGGGCACCGCGACTGCGGAGCCGGGTCCGATGATCGGCCGGGACAACGACCACGTGTTCCTGGATCTGCTCGGCATGTCCCGGGACCGCTACGACGGGCTCGTCGACGACCAGATCATCTACTGACCGGCGCTACCTGCCCTTGAACTCAGGCGCGCGCTTCTCGGCGAACGCTCTCGGACCCTCCTTGGCGTCCTCGGACGCGAAGACCTTCTTGGCCAGCTCCTTCTCGAGCACGAACCCGGGCTCGAGGTCGAGGGCACGGACCGCGATCTCCTTGGAGGTGCGAACCGCGAGCGGGCCGTTCCTGCAGATCCGCTCCGCGAGCCCGAACGCGCTCGACATGAGCTCCTCGGCGGGTACGACGCGGTTGATGAGGCCGACCTCGTAGGCACGGCGTGCCGAGATCGGGTCACCGGTGAGCAGCAGCTCCATCGCGATCGACCACGGGATCTGGCGCGGGATGCGGATGTGGGATCCACCTGCGGGCACCAGACCCCAGCGGACCTCGCCGAGGCCGAAGGTCGCGCTCTCCACCGCGACGCGCAGGTCGGTGCCGGCCACCATCTCGAGACCTCCGGCGATGCAGTGGCCGTTGATCGCCGCGATGATCGGCTTGCGCACCTCGGAGAACTGCCGCTTGGTCGGGTCCTCGTAGCCGAGCTGGTCACCCGCCGTGAGCAGCGGGATCGCCTCCTTGAGGTCCATCCCCGTGCAGAACGCGCGGTCACCGGTGGCGGTGAGGATCGCGACCCACAGGTCGTCGTCCGCGTCGAACTCCTCGAACGCGGCGTCGATCGCCGCGAGCATGTCCTTGGT
>CAYSCB010000466.1:0-2147 GCA_964429335.1 uncultured Aquihabitans sp. | reverse complement strand
TGCTCACCGCCGAGGCCGTCGAGGAGCTCGACCTTCAGCCCGGCGACCTCGCCACCGCATCGGTCAAGGCCACCAACGTGACAGTGGAGGTTCCCCGCCCATGAGTACTCGACCCAGTTCTCCCCGACACAGGAGCACCCGGAGCACTCAGAGCACCCGGAGCACCCGTCGTCCGATCTCCGTCCTGATGATCGTCGGGCTTGTGGTCACCGGGTTCCTGGCCGGAGCGTGCAGCAGCGATGACACGGCCGACGACACGACGACGACATCTGGGAAGACGAGCACCACCGCCGCTGCCGCCAAGGTGACCGGTGATATCACGGTGTCGGCTGCCGCCTCCCTGAAGGAGACCTTCACCCAGATCGCGAAGGACTTCGAGGCGGTGAACCCCGGTGCCGAGGTCGCGATCAACTTCGGCTCATCGGGCGATCTCGCCACCCAGATCGTGAGCGGCGCACCGGTGGATGTGGCCGCGTTCGCCTCCGATTCGAACATGGCGAGCCTCGCCGACGCGAAGCTGCTCGACGGTACGCCCGAGATCTTCGCGACGAACAAGCTGGTCATCGTGATACGGCCCGGCAACCCGAAGAAGATCACCGGACTCGCGGATCTGGCCAAGGTGGCCGGCGAGGGCGGCACCGTGTCGCTGTGCGCCGAGACAGCCCCGTGCGGGAAGTACGCCGGCCAGGTCCTCCAGAAGGCGGGGGTGACCATCCTGGCCGACAGGGTCACTCGGGGCCAGGACGTCAGAGCGACCCTCGCCGCGGTCAGCGACGGCGACGCCGATGCCGGCATCGTGTACGTGACGGACGCGACTGCGGTCGGTGACAAGGTCGGAACCATCACGATCCCCGAGGCCCAGAACGCAAATGCCAAGTACCCGATCGCGGTCGTCAAGGCCACCGGGAACGCAGCCGCGTCGACCGCCTTCATGCGCTACGTGCTCGGCGAGAAGGCGCAGAAGGTCCTCGCCGACGCCGGGTTCGGCGCCCCGTGACCCGGCGCCCGCGGCGGACGTCGCCGCGGGCGTCCCGCGGCGCACGACGTGCACCGATCGCGGTCGTCGCCGTCGGTGCGCTAGCTGCCGCGCTGTTCGTCGCTCCGCTGATCGGGCTCCTCCTGCGCGTGCCGTGGAGCACTCTGGTCGAGGACCTCACGACCAGGGAGTCGCTCGACGCCCTTCGCCTCTCGCTGATCTGCACCACCGCGGCTGCAACGCTGTCAGTGCTGCTCGGCCTCCCGCTCGCGTGGGTGCTCGCGAGGGTCCGCTTCCCCGGCCGGGCGCTGTTGCGTGGTCTCGTGCTGCTACCGCTCGTGCTCCCGCCGGTGGTCGGTGGCGTCGCCCTCCTGTCGGCGTTCAGTCGGACGGGGCTGGTCGGCCGACACCTCTACGACTGGTTCGGCATCCAGCTCACCTTCTCGACCGCCGGTGCGGTCGTGGCGGCGACGTTCGTCGCCCTGCCGTTCTTCGTCATCACCGCCGAGGCGGGGCTCCGTGCCGCCGACCGGCGTTACGAGGACGTCGCCGCGACCCTGGGCGCCGGTCGCCTGACGACGTTCCGCAGGGTGACGCTGCCGACGGTGGCACCGTCCCTGGGGGCGGGTGCCGTGCTGGCCGGTGCCCGGGCGCTGGGGGAGTTCGGGGCGACGATCACCTTCGCCGGCAACATCGCCGGTCGGACGAGGACGTTGCCGCTCGAGATCTACATGGCGTTGCAGGGCGACACGGACGTCGCCGTCGGTCTGAGCCTCCTGCTCCTCGCCGTCAGCCTCGTCGTCATGGTGTTCGCCATGCGCGACCGGTGGAGCCCCGGCAACGGCGAGGGAGATCGCAGCGTCGCCGATCCAAGGACCGTGCCGTGAGTGGAACGGACCGCACCGTGAGCGGAACGAGGCGGCCACCGTCGCAGGGAGCCGCCGAGGTCGGCGGCACCGACGCGACGATCGGGCTCACCCTCGGTCGGCTGGACCTGGAGGTCGCGCTCGCCGTCGCTCCCGGCGAGGTGCTTGCCGTGCTCGGTCCGAACGGGTCCGGCAAGACCACGACGTTGCGCGTCCTCGCGGGCCTGCTCGCCGTCGAATCGGGTCGGGTGGTGATCGGTGGAGTCGTCGTCGACGACCCGTTGGCCGCCACCTTCGTGCTGCCG
>CAYSCB010000465.1:0-2156 GCA_964429335.1 uncultured Aquihabitans sp. | reverse complement strand
CTCGTCGCGATGGCGAAGGACCTCCGGGTGCTCGTCATCAAGCTCGCTGACCGGACCCACAACATGCGCACCATCGCAGCGATGCCCGCCTGGAAGCAGGAGCGGACCGCCCAGGAGACCCTCGACATCTATGCACCCCTCGCACACCGCCTCGGCATGCAGGAGGTGAAGCAGCAACTGGAGGACCTCTGCTTCGCGTCGCTGCACCCGAAGCGGTACGCGGAGATCGACCACATGGTCGCGATGCGGACCCCCGAACGTGAGCGCTACCTCGTCGAGGTGCTCGACGAGGTCAACAAGCGCCTCGCCGAGGTCAACATCACCGCGGAGGTCACCGGCCGGCCGAAGCACCTGTGGTCGATCTACGAGAAGATGGTCGTCAAGGGCAAGGCGTTCGACGACATCTTCGACCTGGTGGGCATCCGGGTCATCGTCGACTCGTCCAAGGACTGCTACGCGGCGCTCGGATCCATCCACGCGATGTGGACCCCGGTGCCGGGTCGGTTCAAGGACTACATCGCGATGCCCAAGTTCAACCTGTACCAGTCGCTGCACACGACGCTGATCGGTCCCGGCGGTCGGCCAGTCGAGGTGCAGATCCGGACACCCGAGATGCACAACCGGGCGGAGTGGGGGGTTGCGGCGCACTTCTCCTACAAGGAGGGGCGCTCGGAGGACGTCGAGTGGCTCACCCGGATCGTGGACTGGCAGCAGGAGACCACGGACCCCGGCGAGTTCATGGCGAACCTGAAGACCGATCTCGAACAGGACGAGGTCTTCGTGTTCACCCCGCAGGGTGACGCCATCACGCTTCCGGTCGGGGCGACGCCGGTCGACTTCGCCTACGCCATCCACACCGAGGTCGGCCACCGGTGCATCGGCGCCCGCGTCGGCGGTCGGCTGGTACCGCTCGACAGCGTGCTCAACTCGGGCGACACCGTCGAGATCTTCACCTCGAAAGCGGAGACGGCGGGTCCGAGTCGTGACTGGCTGGACTTCGTCGCCTCGCGGTCCGCTGCGGTCAAGATCCGCCAGTGGTTCTCGCGTGAGCGGCGCGAGGACGCGCTCGAGAACGGACGTGACGCGCTCGTCAGGGCGCTGCGTCGTGCCGGTCTGCCGTCCCAGCGGATCATGGGTGGCCCGGTGATCGGCGAAGTCGCAACGCAGCTCCGGTACCAGAACGCCGACGCGCTGTTCGCTGCGATCGGCGAGCACCACCTCTCCGGTGATTCGGTCGCGGCACGGATCGCCAAGCTGATCAGATCGGCCGAGGACGAGCGCGAGGAGGTCGTCTCGACGCCGGTCAACCACACCGGTCGACGGCGGTCACGTCCGGCCGGTGTCCACGTCGAGGGCTTCGACGACGTGCTGGTCCGCATGGCCCGGTGCTGCACCCCGGTGCCAGGTGACAAGATCATGGGGTTCATCACCCGCGGGCGTGGCGTGTCGGTGCACCGGGCTGACTGCGCGAACGCCGTGTCGTTGGCCGGTGGGCAGCACGAGCGGGTGATCGACGTCGACTGGGACACCGAGTCCTCCGGCGACTTCGTGGCCCTCGTCGAGATCAAGGCGCTCGACCGACCGCGGCTGCTCCAGGACGTCACCGCCGTGCTCAGCGAGCATCACGTGAACATCCTGAGCTCCCAGACCCACTCCGGAGGCGACCGCGTCGCGAAGATGCGCTTCGAGTTCGAACTGGGTGACCCGTCGCACCTCGACCGCCTGCTCAGCCGGATCCGCACGATCGACAGCGTGTACGACGCCCACCGGGTCGTCCCCGGTGCAGGCGCCTGAGATCGCCGACTGACCCCGTTCCACCCGACCCCCGTGCCATCCCGACGTCAGCATCGCACCCAGTGCGCCGCCGGTGCCCGTGCGGTCGGGCACTGTTGCCCATTCGTGTTGCAGCCCGGCTTCGCCTACCTTCGTGGTGAGCTGTACGGACCGCTCGCAACCGCGTGGCGGGGTTGGTGACGGGTTCGACCCGTCGTCGAACTGGAGCGGTGCATGGCCCACCATGAGCACAGCGATGCCGGCATCGTCGACGGCGCCGGCGCCCCAGCGGTGAGGTGCGGTCCGCATCCGCTGTCGATGGACTACGGCCGGGGCGGGGGGGTCCGCAGCGTGTGCGGCGTGGGGGTGGGTGCCGGGCTGGC
>CAYSCB010000464.1:0-2157 GCA_964429335.1 uncultured Aquihabitans sp. | reverse complement strand
GGTCACGACGACGATCAGGGACGTGGCACCCCGGAGCGAGACGGCGCCGGCGAGGCTGTGCGACGGGCCGTCGTCGAACCGGCGCGCCGACCGGACGGGGCCCGCAGCGGCGCACCCGTGACCGGATCCCTGAGCACCTGACGCGACTCGGGTCCGTGGTCACGCTGGTACCAACGGAACCAGATCACCGCCATCGTCGCCCAGATCACCGGCAGGTTGCCGATCTTCATGAGGATGCCGGCGATCTGCTGGTCGTTCAGCGCCTCGATCCCGGCGAGTCGTGGCGCGAGCTCGTAGGTGCTGTACAGGGGCTGCGGAGAGAAGGTCAGGAACCCGCCGGGGATCATCGGCATGAGCGCCGCCGCGGCGAAGAGGTAGATGAGCTTGACGCCAGCTGTCCGTGCCCGGGCCTCGGGCAGCGGGCTGATGATCGGGGTCCACAGGATGAAGCCCGAAACGAGCCAGATCATGTCCAACACGAACGAGCCGACCTGGGTGGCTCGCAACGCGTCCACGGTGATGGGCGCATGGGTCACGATCAGGATCACGTTCGACACGATCGCTGCGACGAGCGGTCGGGACAGGACGCGGTGCACGCCGTCGAGGTGGAGCGTCGCGAGGATCCTCCGTGCCATCCACTCGGGGGTTCCGAGCAGCAGCAGCGGCGCTGCGGCGAGCGTGTAGAGCATGTACTGCGTCATGTGGACCGACGCGAGGTACGACGCCCCGAGCGTCCCGATCGGCCAGTCGGACGCCATCCACAGGAAGAAGATGCCACCGGCGAACTGCCAGGAGCGACGGCGGTCCCGCTTCGGATCCGCGTCGCCGAGCCCGTCGGCTCCCACCGGCGTCGCCGCCTCGCTGCGGGTGTGGCGACGTCGGGCGACGACGTAGCCGGCGACGAGCGCACCGCACAGCAACCAGACGCCGATGTACGGCCTGGGGGTCCACGTCCACTTCTCGACGATGGCCGAGCACCACCACCTCACCGGGTCATGCTCCCACGTGCGGGGCGTCGCCGACCAACCGCTGACCCACCGCGCGGCGCCCCGTCATCGTCGAGCGATCCGCTCGGGGAGCTCCTGCAACGGCACCGCCGTCGCAGCGACGTCGACGGAACCTGCGTGCTCGAACGTGAGGCGCAGACGGATCACGTCGCCGACCTCGACCGGCTCGTGCAGCCCCTCGAGCATCAGGTGGTCGCCACCCGGCTCGAACCGGAGCGATCCCGCCGCCGGCACCTCCAGCGAGTCGACCCGCAGCATCGCCGTCGCCGCGCCGAGCGTCTCGGTCGTGTGCATCGTCACGCTGCGCGCATCCGGGCTGGTGACACCGACCAGGCGATCCGACGCTCCCGGGTTGTCGACGGTGAGGTAGGCGGCGGCGTCGGTCATCGCGGTGGCGCCGACGACCGCCTCACCGGCGGCGATCACCGGGGTGCCGCTGCTGTTTCCGCCGCAACCGCCGAGCAGGACCGAGACGAGCCAGCCAGCCCCGAGGAGAACCGCGGCGACCCCACGCTGCGTCACGCCCGAGGCTCCTCCCCGGCGAGCAGGCGGGGCAGGTCACGCGTCCAGTCGCTCTGGCGGGTGCCGAAGGGGTAGACGATCCGCGCTTCGTCGTCGGGTGCGTAGAGGATCATCTGCGTGGCATGGCCGACGGTCCCGCTGCTACCGGTCGCCACCGCCTTCGACCTGGATGCGACCGCGACCGGGACGTTCGCCGCCTCCTGCGCGGCAGCGAGCTGCTCGGGGGTGCCGGTGAGGCCGACGAAGCGCGTGTCGAACTGGTCGAGGTAGCTGCGCATGCGCTCAGGCGTGTCGGTCGACGGATCGACGGTGACGAACACGACGTCGATGCGGTCGTCGGCCGACGGCCCGAGAACGTCCATCGCAGCGTTCAGGGTGGCCAGGTTGATGGGACAGATGTCCGGGCAGCTCGTGTATCCGAACATCAGGATCGTGAATCGACCCTCGGTCCGTGCCCGCAGGTCGAACTGTCCACCGGAGGTGTCCGTCAGCGTGATGTCCGGCTTGGGTTGCGGCGCCGTCAGGACGGTTCCCGCCCAGGGCTGCTGGCCACGGTTGCGGACCGCTGCGACGAGTCCGACGCTCAACAACACGACCGCACACGCTGCGATCAGCGCGATCTGCAGTC
>CAYSCB010000463.1:0-2163 GCA_964429335.1 uncultured Aquihabitans sp. | reverse complement strand
ATCATCGAGGACCTGTTCGACGGGCCGTCGTTCGTCGCGTGCCGCAACCGCGTGCCGATCGTCCCGGTCGGCATCGGCGGATCGGCCGACGCGATGCCCCGCGGCGCGAAGCGGATCCGCCGCGCAAGGGTCAGGGTGGTGATCGGCGAACCGATCTACCCCGACGTTCCTGCGACGGGTCGCGTGCCGCGCCGGGCGATCACCGAGTGCACCGAGCTGCTCAGGACGGAGATGCAGTCCCTGTTCGACTCGGTGAGCTGACGCCCGGCTCGTCGACGCTCAGCCCGGCAGCGCGGTCGAGACGGCGATCCCCAGGTACATGGCAGCGACGCCGAACACCGTCGCGGCCACGAGCGACGAGTTGGCCAGCATCCGGTTGCTCCCCGCGAACGCGTGGCCAGCGGCGGCCAGACCGGTCACGACGACTGCGAGGACGTGGAGCTCGATCCACGGGTGCGGCAGGTCCTGCATCGGGATGGCCATCACGTTCCACAGGCCGGTCACCACGGCGACGGCGAACGCCGGCCACATGATCCGGTTGAACGCCGTGGCGATCGTGGACCCTGCGTTTCCGCCGAGATGCCGTGACGTGGGGACGGTGCCCGCCATCACGATCATCCCACCGACCCACACCGACGCCGACAGAACGTGGAGGAACAGGCGGAACGCGGTCACCGGCTCAGCTTGTCATGACCCGGTCAGGCCAGGTTCGCGAGCACCGAGCTCGCCGCGAGGGAGCGATCCTCCGATGCGGGTCTCGTTCGTGGATCGGCGCCGAGTCCGAGACCCCCCACGGCGTCGATCGCCACCAGGAGATCCCGCAGGTTCCGTGGTGGCGGGAAGTACTCGTCCTCCTCGGTGAGGCGAACCTCCTCGACCCCACGGAGCGGCGCGAGCGCAGCGATCACCTCCTCGACGAGCTCCTCGGGAGCGGATGCCCCCGCCGTGACGCCCACCGTGCCGGAGAGGTCGACGACGCCGTCGGCCCGTCGCGGCAGCTCGTCGGCGCCGTTGACCCGCAGCACGGTCGGACAACCCGCGCCTCGGGCGAGGCGTTCGAGCGCGACCGTGTTCGAGGAGTTGGCGGAGCCGATGACGACGACCGCGTCGCATCTCGAGGCGATCTCCATGAGTGCCGACTGGCGGTTCGTCGTCGCGAAGCACAGGTCGCTGCGTCCCGGTGTCCAGACCTCGGGGAAGCGGTCCTTGGTCGCATCGGCGACATCGGCCCAGTCCCGGTGCGACAACGTGGTCTGGGCGAGGAGCGCGACCGGGGTGTCGAACTCGGGCAGCGCTTCGACCTCCTCGATCGACTCGACGCGGTGGATCGCCTCGGGAGCGACCGCCATCGTGCCGACAGCCTCTTCGTGGCCCTGGTGACCGATGTAGACGATCGAGTAGCCCTTGTTGGCCCGCACCTTGACCTCGTGGTGCACCTTGGTCACGAGCGGGCAGACAGCGTCGACGACGAAGCCGCCGTTGTCGCGCGCCTCCTGCACCACCTCCGGTGCCGATCCGTGTGCCGAGAGCATCAGTGGCCGACCCGGTGGCACCTCGGAGATGTCGTCGACGAAGATGACGCCCTGTTCACGGAAGCGCTCCACGACCTGCTGGTTGTGGACGATCTCGTGGTAGCAGTAGACGGGTCCGTCGAAGGCCCGGACCATCCAGGCGAGCGCCTTGATCGCCATCTCCACGCCTGCGCAGAAGCCACGGGGAGCAGCGAGCAGGACGAGCTCGACGTCGTCGGGGGTCGGTTCGTCCACGCCATGAGCCTACGACGCCCGATCCGTCGCCCGGGTTGCACGGTCCGAGGCCGGCCGTTCCCGTTCTCGGATGATCCTGGCCGATCCTGGCCGATCCTGGCTGTTGGCGGCCCGACGGTACGATGGTCGGCCGTGTCCCTCGCCACCATCGTCGCTGTCGCGCCCGGCTCGCCGGCCGACGAAGGAGGGGTCCTCGCCGGCGACGAGCTCGTCTCGATCGGTGGTCGACCACTGCGAGACGTCATCGAGTTCCGTGTCCTGTCCGACGAGGCAGAGGTGGAGCTCGAGGTGCGCAGGGGCGGTATCGAGCTCAGCGTCGAGATCACCAAGGACCACGGCGAACCGCTCGGCATCGAGGTCGACTCGCCGGTGTTCGACGAGGTGCGCACGTGCGACA
>CAYSCB010000462.1:0-2199 GCA_964429335.1 uncultured Aquihabitans sp. | reverse complement strand
GACCACACGGCCCTGCTGGGCCGGGTGCGACATCGGATCGAAGACAAGCGTGTCGTGGGTTTGGTCAAGGCGTTCCTCAAAGCTGGCGTCCTTTCCGAGGACGGCATCGAGCGGGACACCGACACCGGCACCCCCCAAGGCGGCATCTTGTCGCCGCTGCTGGCCAACATCGCTCTGTCGGTCCTCGATGATCACTTCGTCGAGGCATGGCAGGACGAGATGGCCACCGCCTGGCAGCGCAAGAAGCGCCGCAAGCACGGTCTACCCAACTATCGACTCATTCGATACGCGGATGACTTCGTCGTGGTCATCCACGGCGAGCGTGGCGACGCTGAAGCGCTCCGCCAGGAGGTCGCAGCCGTGTTGGCCCCCGTCGGGCTTGTCCTGTCGGATACCAAGACGACCATCGTCCACATCGACGAGGGCTTCGACTTTCTCGGATGGCGCATCCAGCGTCACCGCAAGCGAGGCACAGCCAAGCACTTCGTCTACACCTACCCGTCGAAGACCTCCCTCGGGAAGGTCAAGGCCAAGGTGAAGACATTGAGCCGCCAAGGGCGAAACGAGCCGCTCTCCGAACTGCTGCGCCGGTTGAACCCGGTGCTGCGGGGCTGGACCAACCACTTCCGCCACGGGGTGTCCAAGGCCACCTTCGGCTACCTACGCGCCTATGCCTGGGCTCGGGTCGTCAACTGGCTGCGCCGCAAGCATCCCCGTGCCAACTGGAAGTGGCTCCGACGCCGCTACCTCCCCCGGTGGTGGCCGACCGAGGACGACGTGACCCTGTTCGACCCCGGTGCCGTGCCCATCACCTGGGCCAGGTACCGGGGCCAGATCATCGACACGACGCCATGGAAGCCAACGGCGCTGACGTGACCCACTGACACGGCCTCGTGGAGAGCCGGATGCGGGGGAACTCGCACGTCCGGTTCGGCGGACGGGCCGAGGAAACGGACCCACCGAAAGGCAGGCACCGCGCCTCGGCCCGATCCAACCACACCCACGCCACGCTCCTGCTCAAGGCCGGCGTCCCGCCGAAGGTCGTTTCGGAACGCCTCGGCCACGCCACGGTCGCCTTCACCATGGACATCTACGCCCATGTCATCCCGGGCATGCAGGCAGAAGCTGCCGACATGTTCCGCAACCTCGTGTTCGGTGACGACGACCCCGAGCCGCCGGCGTCCGATGACCGCGGCGAGGACGATCCCGAGACCGACGACCGGTAGCACCGCTGACCGGCACCGCTACCGTTGGCGTGATGGCTGCCGCTACGCCGCCCGATACGAGCGAGGACGACTGGGATCGCCGGGTCATGCTGCTCCTCGACCGACACGGTGGCCCAGACTCTGCGCACCCCTCGCCGTGGCAGCTCACACCGCAGATGGCATTTCGGCTGATCGTCGCGGCGGCCAGCATCACCGACCTCGATGAGGATGAGCGCGAGGCAGCACTCGCCGATGCCCTCCCCCCGCAGCTGCTCGCCAGTGCCGCACCGGAGTTCATCGACCGCTTCCGCCGCTGCTACGCCGACCTCTCCGAGCGAATCGCCAGAGCCGAACAACCTGCCGACCGATGGCCGCACCTCGCCCGATGCGTCGGCGAGGAGGTCGCGCTCGACCACCTCCTGGAGGTCGTCCGAGAGGACCACGAATCCGGCCACGCCGAGGACCT
The DNA here is from genome assembly GCA_964429335.1 of uncultured Aquihabitans sp. GTDB lineage: Bacteria > Actinomycetota > Acidimicrobiia > Acidimicrobiales > Microtrichaceae > Dermatobacter. The sequence continues at coordinate 528 of CAYSCB010000462.1, read as the reverse complement.
GTTCGCCGACGAACTCGGTCGCCTCGCAACCGACCCTCGACGTGACACCGACGTCGACCACTACCAGGACTCCCTCTTCAAGGACCGGGACTTCCAGCTCCTGTCGTCACCGCGACACGACGGCATCGAGGACGACGAGGCGATCACCAGGCGGCTCGGCTACTCCAACCTGCAGCCGGCCAAGTGGTTCCTCCCCTTCAGCGACGGCGCCTGAACCGACGGCTCGGCAACAGCACCGGGTGTGGGCCGGTGGAACAACCGGTAGACGCCGACGCTTCAAGGGTGGAACACGCCGGAGCGAGGAATTGACTTCGCGGCGTCAACTCGAGTCGCTGCAAGACGCTCGTCGGGTTTTCGGGCAGACGTCCGGCGACAAGATTCCGCCGATCTGGCAGACAATCTGGCAGACAACGGCCAATTCGGGTGCCCTGGAAACCGAAACGGCAGGCCGAGAAGCCTGCCGTTTCAAGGGCTTTCGTTGGTGGCGGGGGCAGGATTTGAACCTGCGACCTTCGGGTTATGAGCCCG
>CAYSCB010000461.1:0-2201 GCA_964429335.1 uncultured Aquihabitans sp. | reverse complement strand
CGCGACCCGTCGCAGGTACGTCGGGGTAGATCGGTTCACCGATCACCACCCTGACCCTTGCGCGGCGGATCCGCTTCGCCCCGCGGTGCATCGCGTCGGCCGATCCGCCGATGCCGACCGGGACGATCGACACGCGGTTGCGGCACGCGACGAACGACGGCCCGTCGAACAGGTCCTCGATGATCGGACCGTCCCTGCGTCGCCCTTCGGGGAACATGACCACCGGATCGCCGCCCTGCACCGCCTGCTCGCATCGACGCAGCGCGTCCCGGTCCGCATGGTCCCGGTCCACGGGGAACGATCCGTTGAACTCGAGGAACCGCCCGAGCCAGTGCCACTTCCACACGCTGTCCTTGCCCATGAAGCGCATGACCCGGGGGATCGCGGCGACCACGACCGCGAAGTCGACGTAGGAGCGGTGCACCGGCGCCACGACGTAGGCGACACCGGTCGGCAACCGGTCGAGACCTTCGACCTTCAACCCCCACAGGGGTCGCAGCACGATGATGCCGGTCCGGCGGATGATCCGGTACGACCAGCGACCGGCAGGCGAGATCGGTTCCAGCGGTCCCCGATGGACCACGGCTCGGCTCATCCGGTCGTCCTCCGCCGGCGTTCGACGAGCTCGGCGACCGCCTCGACCACCTCGTCGATGCTGAGACCTGTCGTGTCGACGGTGACGGCGTCGTCGGCCTCGACCAGCGGACTGTCCGAACGTCCCTGATCAGCCGCGTCACGACGGGCGATGTCCGCTGCGACCGTGTCGTAGGCCAGGTCGGTCATCTCCTTCGCACGGCGAGCGGCTCGCACCGCAGGATCGGCGGTGAGGTACACCTTGAGGAGCGCGTCCGGGAAGACCACGGTGCCGATGTCGCGACCCTCGATGACACCACCCCGCTGCTCGACCGCCCACACACGCTGTCGGGTGCGCATCTCCTCGCGCACGTCGGGGTTCGCAGCGACGACGCTGACCGCACGCGACACCTCCGGTCCACGGATCTCCACCGAGGCGTCGGTACCGTCGACCACGACCGACCCGTCGGAGACCGACAGCTCGATGCTCCGAGCCAACGCGGCGACGACCTCGGCGTCCACCGGATCGACACCCTGTCGGATCGCAGCGAACGCGACCGCGCGGTACATCGCTCCGGTGTCGAGGTACTTCAGGCCCAACCGGTCCGCCAGTCGGCGGGCGACGGTGGACTTGCCCGACCCGGCGGGGCCGTCGATCGCGATGACGGGGACGTCGCTCGGTTCCACGTCGGTGATCCTAGGGAGATCCTGGGGCGCTCACGCGCGCCAGGTCCTGCCAGAACCCCGGGTAGGTCTTCGCGACGCAATCCGGATCCACGATGCGGATGCCAGGGGTGCGCAGGCCGAGCAGAGCGAAGCTCATCGCCATCCGGTGGTCGTCGTAGGTCCGCACGTCGCCGGGCGACACGGGGCCAGGACGCACGCTGAAGCCGTCGTCGTGCTCCTCGGCGTCGATCCCGAGTCGCCTCAGCTCGGTGACCACCGCCGAGATCCGGTTCGTCTCCTTGCCCCGGATGAAGCCGATGCCACGCACCGTGGTGGGTGAGTCCGCGAACGGTGCGACCACAGCAAGCGTCTGCGCGGTGTCGGAGATGTCGGACATGTCGACGTCGATCCCGTGCAGGGAATCGGTGGAGGAGATCACGACGTCACGATCCGACCACTTCACCTCGGCCCCCATGCGTGCGAGCAGGTCGATGAAGCCGACGTCGCCCTGACAGCTGCCGTGACCCAGGCCGTCGATGCGCACCGTCCCGCCGGCGATGACCGCCGCCGCTGCCCAGTAGGACGCGGCCGATGCGTCCGGTTCCACCTCGTATCGGCCGACGGCGTCGTAGCCGCCCGACGCCACCCGCACCGCACTCCAGTCGTCGGCATGGTCGACGACGGCGCCGAACGAGCGCATCACCTCGATGGTGAGGCGAACGTAGGGGACGGACACGAGCGCGGTGCTCACCGTGACGTCGAGTCCGTCGTCGAAGCACGGGGCAGCCAGCAGCAGTCCTGACAGGAACTGGCTGCTCACGTCGCCGCTCACCTCGACCCGACCACCGAGTCGCTGTCGTCGTACGGCCGTGATGCGCACCGGAAGGTGTCCGGGCTCCCCCAACGGGTCCACGTCCGCGCCGAGGCGTTCCAGCGCGTCCAGCACCGCTGCCATCGGGCGA
>CAYSCB010000460.1:0-2218 GCA_964429335.1 uncultured Aquihabitans sp. | reverse complement strand
TCACTTCGACGGCGTTAGCGTGAACGGGGTGATCGAACCCCTCCCTCAGGACCGGGACTCGTTGCACGACCTGGCGGGATCGCTCGAGCGTCTGCAGCGGACGCTCGGCCTCGCTCGACCGGACACCGTGCGGGTCCTCACCAGCTCCTGGACCCAGCTCGTCGGCTCACGCCTCGCCGACGCGTGCCGCCTCCACTCGGTCCGCGGGACGAGCCTCGTCGTCGCCGTGGACGATCCGGCTGTCGCGGAGCACCTGCGTTGGCATCGGAGCGATCTGGTCGCTGCGGCGAACGAGCTGTGCGGGTGTCACGCCGTCGACGACGTCGAGATCCGGATCGCACCGCGAGGCTGACCGGGGACGAGCCCGCTCCGGGTGGCGACCGCCGGCCGCCAGTGGATCCGGGGACCGGTCCCCGGTGCGGGTGGCCGGGGCTCCCACGGGGCCGGTGGTAGGATGAACGCCTTGGAACACCCGCCGGAACACCGGCTGGAACACCATTTCTCCACAGGTTGTCCACACGTCGTCGCCCGGTGTGGATCCTGCTCTCAGGACTCGTGGCGACCACACGGACGACCCCTCGGAGGCCGGGCTTGACCGCAGAACCCACAACCTACGGCGCGGAGTCGATCCAGGTCCTCGAGGGGCTGGAGGCGGTGAGGAAGCGGCCCGGCATGTACATCGGGTCGACCGGACCGGCCGGCCTGCACCACATGGTCTACGAAGTGGTCGACAACTCCGTCGATGAGGCGATGGCGGGGTTCGCCACGGCGATCGACGTGCGACTGCTGCCCGACGGTGGATGTGAGGTCCGCGACGACGGCCGCGGGATCCCGGTCGGCGCGTCGGTGCAGTACCCGGAGATGTCGGCGGCGGAGGTGGTCCTCACCGTCCTGCACGCGGGCGGGAAGTTCGGTGGTGGGGGGTACAAGGTCTCCGGCGGCCTGCACGGCGTCGGCGTGTCGGTGGTCAACGCCCTGTCCACCAGGGTGGAGGTCGAGATCGACCGCCTGGGCAGTCGTCATGCGATGTCGTTCGCCGACGGTGGGGAGCTGGTGGACCGGCTGCACGTCATCGGTGACGCTCCGGTCGGTCCCAACGGCGAACCGCGCACCGGCACGACCGTGCGCTTCTGGCCGGACCCGACCATCTTCGATGACGTCAACTTCCGAGCGGCGACGCTGGTCGAACGCTTCCAGATGATGGCGTTCCTCAACGCCGGGCTGCGCATCTCGTTCCGTGACGATCGCCCCGGACACGACAGCGGTGATGTCACCTACCACTACGAGGGAGGGATCCGCGACTTCGTCCGCCACGTGAACGCCGCCAAGGAGGCGCTGTTCACCGACGTCGGCTACTTCGCACAGGATGAGTCCGACGACGGCGGGTCCATGGAGGTCGAGGTCGCGTTCCAGTGGAACACCGGTTACAACACCGACGGCCTGCACAGCTTCGCCAACGGCATCTCGACCATTGAGGGCGGCATGCACGAAGAGGGCTTCAAGAAGTCCCTCACGAACACCGTCAACCGCTACGCCCGTGAGAACGGCTACCTGAAGGAGAAGGACCCCAACCTCCAGGGCGAGGACATCCGTGAGGGTCTGACGGCCATCATCTCGGTCAAGTTGACCGACCCGCAGTTCGAGGGCCAGACCAAGGCCAAGCTCGGCAACGTCCCGATGCGCTCGCTCGTGGAGCGTGCCACGAACGACAAGCTCGCCGAATGGCTCGAGGAGCACCCGTCCGAGGCGAAGCGGGTGCTGCAGAAGTCCGTCCAGGCTGCCAGGGCACGTGAAGCGGCCCGCAACGCACGCGAGGCCACCAGACGGAAGTCCGCGCTCGACGGAGCAGGGCTTCCGGGCAAGCTCGCCGACTGCTCGTCGAAGGATCCGCGCGAGTCCGAGCTCTACATCGTGGAGGGCAACTCGGCTGGTGGCTCGGCCAAGGACGCCCGTGACCCGGCGACGATGGCCATCCTGCCGATCCGCGGCAAGATCCTCAACGTCGAACGTGCCCGCCTCGACAAGATGTTGCGCAACACCGAGGTCCAGGCGCTCATCTCGGCCATCGGCGGAGGCGTCGGCGACGAGTTCGACTACGAGAAGATCCGCTACCACAAGGTCGTGCTCATGTGCGACGCGGACGTCGACGGCAGCCACATCCGCACGCTGCTGCTCACGTTCTTCTTCCGCCAGATGCGTCCGCTGATCGAGGGCGGAC
>CAYSCB010000459.1:0-2234 GCA_964429335.1 uncultured Aquihabitans sp. | reverse complement strand
GGATTGCGATCCGATCCGCGAGCTGCTCGGACTCTTCGAGTTGCTGCGTCGTGAGAAGCACCGTCGTGCCGCTTCCGGTGAGGCGCTTGACCGTGTCCCACACCTCGAGTCGCGACTCGGGATCGAGTCCGGTCGTGGGCTCGTCGAGGAAGATCAACGACGGTTCACCGATGAGGCTCATGGCGATGTCGAGTCTCCGGCGCATGCCGCCGGAGTACTCCGACACGCGTCGACTGCCGGCGTCGGTGAGCGAGAAGCGCTCCAGCAGACGATCGGCGACGGTTCCAGGATCGGCGAGGTGACGCAGCCTCGCGATCAACACCAGGTTCTCCCGACCGCTGAGGATCTCGTCGACGGCAGCGAACTGTCCGGTGAGGCTGAAGCATTCGCGCACCTTCGCCGGCTGCTCGGCGACGTCGAAGCCGTTCATGCTGACGGCTCCTGCGTCGGCTCGCAACAAGGTGGCGAGGATGTTCACGATGGTGGTCTTGCCGGCACCGTTCGAGCCGAGCAGGGCGAACACGGTGCCGCGGTCGACCTCGAAGTCCACACACTGCAACACCCGGAGGTTCCCGTAGGACTTCTCAAGACCCTTCACGCTGATCGCCGGACCGTCCCCACCAAAGACGTCTGTCATCTGCTGCCTCCGAAGGTCCACCCCGCCTGATGCGGGGGTTCTCGGATCAGCATGCAGGGTTGACCCCGCGTCAGGGTCAAGCGCGAACGATCGGTGGCTTGGACCTCGCTCCAACCTGGATGCAGTTCTGGCCGCGGTGTAACTCTGCGGGCGGTGCCGGCCACATACCTCTTCGATGGGACATCTGCTGCCGAGGCCCGGCTTCGGAACCGGTTCGTCGGCATGAGCCCTGACGACGAGCGGCTCAGCCGTGAGCGGTCGAGGTTCGAGTCGTTGTACCGCGACAACGTCGATGTGGTGCTCGCCTACGCGTTGAGCCGCGCGGACGTTGACACGGCGAAGGACGTTGCGGCGGACACGTTTCTTGTCGCGTGGCGGCGACTGGATTCGGTCCCGGACCCGGCGCGGCCGTGGTTGTTGGGGGTGGCTCGAAAGGTGCTCGCTGATCACCGGCGGGCTGCGCACCGTCGCGAGGCGTTGGTGGCGAAGGTGTCCGGTGTCCGTCAGCCCGGAGTCGTGGAGCCATGTGAGGTGCTCGTGTCGCGTTCGGAGGTGCTGGGTGCGGTGCAACGGTTGAGTGCAGAAGACCAGGAGGTCTTGCGGCTGGTCGCGTGGGACGGTCTGTCGTACGCGGATGCTGCCCGGGTGCTCGGGTGTTCACGGGCTGGGTTCGCTGTGAGGCTGCACCGGGCTCGACGACGGTTCGAGGCGGCATTGGCGAACGGCGAAGGGATGCCTGATCCGGGTGCGGTTCCAGCGACGCAGAGGCCGAGTGTTCCGGCCGGTCGGCGTGTTGGTGAGTTGGTTGAGGCTGAGCGTGCGGAAGGGTGCGATGGGAGGACGAGCGGTGAGGTGAGTCGTGGCTGAGAGGGATCGTGGGATGCGTGCGCTCGGGTCGCTTCGCCCACCGGAGGCCGATCTGACCCACCAGATCGTCGACGACCGGGAACGTGAGCGGCTGATCGACTCGATCGTGTCGCATCGAGGCGTCCTGCCACCGCGGCTGGAGCAGATCCGGGTTCGGGAACATCGTGGTCACCGCCTGGCGGTCACTGGGGTTGCGGCGGTGCTGGTCGCTGTGATCGCCGTGGTGGTTCTGGTCGCGGGGTCCGGTGACGGTCGGTCCGTCGAGCAGGCGCAGTCTCGTGCGCCGGATGCGGTCACTCTCCAGCAGGTCGCGGTGCGGGTCCCAGCAGCGGTTGGTGCGGCAGGTCATGCACTGCAGTTGCGCATGAGCATCAGCGTCGGATCCGGTGCCGATGCGTCGAGGCTGGTCGAAGTGGTGCAGTCGCCTGACGGGTCGACGACTCGCATCGACGAACACGCACCGGATGGTTCGTTGGCCAAGTCGACGCTGTTGACCCGGGTCGGCACGACGACGAATGGATCCTCGTCCTCGACGACTGGATCGACGGAACTGGCACCACCCCAGACGACGTGCTGAGGAAACTCATGGCCGACGGAGGCGCCGCCGGCGGCGGTGGCATGGGCGGAATGGGCGGCATGGGAGGAATGGGTGGGATGGGAATGGGCGGGATGGACCACGGGTCTACGGGTGGGATGGGAACGGGTGGGATGGGAACGGGTGGGATGGGCG
>CAYSCB010000458.1:0-2263 GCA_964429335.1 uncultured Aquihabitans sp. | reverse complement strand
AGGTGGTGCTGCAACGGGTTCACGTCCTGGAACTCATCGACGAAGAGGTGGCGGAACCGCCATCGACGGGCCGACGCGTACACCGGGTCGGCGTCGAGGTCCCGCGCTGCGAGTCGGAGGATGTCGTCGAAGTCGACGGGACGCCGACGCTTCTTCTGCTCCTCGTATCGGTCGTAGACGGTGGCGACGGTGGCCAGATCGAGCGGCGGTCGCCTGCGGGCCTTGGTCGCCTCGGGTTCGTAGCGCTCGGGTGGGATGCGACGCGCGGCCGCCCACTCGATCTCGGCCACCACGTCGAGCGGCGTCGTGCGATCCGATGCTCGGCGGCCGGGGATGAGTCGGGCGACGAAGCCCACCTTGCGGTCCAGCAGCTCGGGAGGACGAACGTCGCGCTCCTCCCAGCGCTGGCGGAGCTGGGCGTAGGCGATCGCGTGGAAGGTCCCTGCGTGGACGCCCTCGCGCAGGCCGAGGCGGCCGAGCCGGTCGCGCAGCTCGCCGGCGGCCTTGCGGGTGAAGGTGACCGCCAGGACCCGGTTCGGGTCGAGGGTGCCGGTCGCGGCCCGGTGAGCGATGCGATGGGTGAGCACCCGCGTCTTGCCGGATCCGGCGCCGGCGAGGATCCGCAGCGGTGACGCGTCGGACAGCACAGCCGCGCGCTGGTGGGGGTTCATGCCCCGCAGGAGCCGTTCTGTCTCGTCGCCGGCGTCCGGTGCGGACCCGGCATGGGTCTCGGTAGCCACCGCGGGCGAACGTACCAGCGGCCCCTGACAGCGACCGTCCGACGTCCGGTCCCCGCCCGGAGCGGTGGGGCCCCGTTACGCTGGCGCCGTGCCGTATGACCGGAGCAACCTGCACGCCAACGAGCGCATCGTCGTCGACGAACACCCGCACTGGATCATGATGTTCTGGTCCGTCATCTGGGTGGTGCTGTCGATCGTGTTCGGCATCTTCCTGATCCAGCGGGGCTTCGACGGGTGGTTCGGAACAGCCACGACCTGGCTGGCGGTGCTGCTGATCGTCGTCGCGGTCCTGTACATGCTGCAACGGCTCGTCAAGTGGTACTCGACGAACTTCGTCATCACGACCGATCGCTGCATCTACCGCGAGGGGATCATCTCCAAGCAGGGCATCGAGATCCCGCTGGAGCGGATCAACACGGTCTTCTTCCACCAGCACCTCGGTGAGCGGCTGGTCCGTGCCGGTGACCTGATGATCGAGTCGGCCGGCCAAGGCGGCGTCCAGCGCTTCGAGGACATCCGCAACCCCGTGATGGTGCAGAACCTGCTGTACCAGACGATGGAGGACAACGAGAACCGCAAGTTCGACCGGGTCCGGGGTGGCGACGGTGGCGGATCGGTCGCTGACGAGCTCACGAAGCTCGCAGCGCTGCACGACCAGGGCCACCTCACCGACGCCGAGTTCGAGGCGCAGAAGGCCCAGCTGCTGTCGCGTCAGCCGCCGCCGACCTCGACCTGATCCCACTCGTCGGCCAGGATCCGGAACCACGCCGTGTCGCGACGGCGTCCCTTCGTGATCATGTGGTGGTCCTGCACGCCCTCGAAGCGGAACCCGAGCCGTGCGGCCGATGCGCGGGATCGTGCGTTGCCGGCGTGGCACTTCCACTCCACCCGCTGGTAGCCGAGAGCGAACAGATGGGTGAGCAGGAGCAGGCACGCTTCTTGCATCACCCCCATCCCCTGGACCGCGGGGGTGCACCACAGTGCTCCGATCTCGACCTTCAGGTCCGCGGGTGAGTTGGCGATGAGGCTGGCCGAGCCGAGCGCCTCGCCGGTGGTGACGTCCTCGACCACGAAGGTCCGCCAGTCGGGGCGGTCGATGATCGAGCCGAGGTGCTCGGCGTAGTCCCCGGGAGACCCGAACGGCCCGACGGGCACGAAGCGCCAGACCAGCTCATCGGGGTCGTAGGCATCGATCGATCGACCGAGGCGTGTCACCGGTTCCCCGTTGCTGATGGCGAACAGCCTGGCGGCGTCGTCGAGGGGCGCCGGGCGGACCCTGACGCGTTCGCCGACGAGGACGACCGCGTCGGGTTTGGTGGGAAGCCGGGCTGCCGCTGCCTGCGCCTCTGACGGCACCGGTGGGCCGAGGCGCTCCGCGCTGGTGACGTCGTGCTCCGGTTCGTCTGCGTCCATCCGCCGATGTTCTCCGTCGAGCGGATGTTGCGTCCAGCCCCTTCGTCACCCGACGTTGTTGTAGGTGGGCGGTCGCCGCAGCGACCGTGGGCTACAAGTTCGGCGGGGGC
>CAYSCB010000457.1:0-2272 GCA_964429335.1 uncultured Aquihabitans sp. | reverse complement strand
GTGCCGTCGGTCGCCCGGGATATCGAGGCGTTGGGCCGGCGTGCGGTGCCGGTGTACGGCAACATCGCCGAGGCCGCTGACTGCGCGCGGATCTCCTCCGAGGTCGAGGCAGCGTTCGGCGCCGAGCTCGACGTCCTCGTCAACTCGGCGTTCCACGGCGGACACCACGGACGGTTCGAGGACGCGGACCTCGACAAGTGGCAGCGGCCGATCAAGGTCAACTACCTCGGGACGTTGCGTCTCACCCAGGCGGTGCTGCCGCTGCTCAAGGCGGCCGGGGCGACGAAGGGCGACGCCCGGATCGTGATGGTGAACACGATGTCGGTCCAGCACCTCGAAGCTGGCGCCGGCGCGTATGCAGGGTCGAAGGCGGCGCTCGGCGCGGTCGCGAAGACGCTCGCACGCGAGCTGGGGGTCCACGGCATCCGGGTCAACTCCGTGCACCCCGGCTACATCTGGGGCGACAGCGTGAAGATCCACCTCGAACGACTGGCGCAGGAGCGCGGTGGGGACACCACCTGGGAGATGGTCTACGAGGAGCTCGCTGCGGAGACGGCGCTCGGCTACCTGCCGCACAGCTCCGAGATCGCCGGAGCCGTGGTGTTCTTCGCGTCGCCGCTCGCCCGGTGCGTGACGGGTACCGCGCTGCCGGTGAACGCCGGGCACTGGATGCCGCCGTCGGCGTGAGACGGCCGGGTCAGACGGCCGGGTCAGACGGCCGGGTCAGACGTCCATGTACTTGCGCTTGGTGCGGCGGGCCCCGAGGCCCATGCCGACGAGCACGCCGAGGATCGCGGTGCCGGCGAGCACCAGCCACAGCGGCAGCGTCACCGTCGTGACCAGCATGGTGACGTTGGCGTCCTCGGTGTTGGTCACGATGAAGATCAACAGGACGATCGCGATGACCACCCCGACGATCTGCCGGCCGCTGGGCCGGAACCTCTCCTTGGGTTCGGGTCGTGCGCCACCGGCCATCATCGTTTGCTGCCTCCTCGTCGTCTGCCCCACCCGTTCTGTTGTGCAGAACCAGACGGATCCGTCTGGTTCTGCACAACAGAACGTTAGGGGCGGGAGCGGTGGAGCAGGTCCGACTGCTCGTCGAGGACGCGGAGCACGACGTCGGTCGGTGCGGAGGGGAGGCGGAACACGCACTCGGTGACGCCGATCGACGCGAAGTGCTCGAGCTTCGCGGGGTTCGGCAACGAGCCGAACGGGATGATCCGCATGGCATCCGGGTCGCGTCCTGCGTCGGCGACCGCCTCCCTGTAGCGGGGGATGGCGTCGCTCAGGCCGGAGCCGCCGATCGGGATCCAGCCATCGGCGTACTCGGCGAGGTGGGCGAACATCTTCGGCCCGGCGCCACCACCGATCAGGATCGGGATCGCAACGTCCGGCTTCGGTCGGGACCACGTCGGCGGGAACGACACGAACTCGCCCGAGAAGCTGGCGACCTCGTCGTCCCACAGCGCCTTCATCGCGAGGACGTGGTCGCGGGTGTGGGCGCGACGGGTGCGGTAGGCGACGCCGTGGTCGGCCATCTCGTCCTCGTTCCACCCGAAGCCGATGCCGCACTCGAAGCGGCCTCCGGACAGGTTCTGCAGCGTCGCGATCGCCTTGGCGGTCACGATCGGCTCCCGCTGCGCCGGCAGGAGGATCCCGGTGCCGAGGTGGATCCTGGTCGTCATCGACGACGCCGCTGCGAGCGCGACGAGCGGATCCACTGACCGCTTGTACTCCTCGGGTAGCTCGGCGTCACCGGTCGGGGGTGGTGTCCGGCGACTCGTCGGGATGTGGGTGTGCTCCGGGATCCACAACGAGTCGAAGCCGCGCTCCTCGGCGGCGACGGCCAGGTCCGGGACCGACATGGAGATGTCCGTGGCGAACATCGTGACACCGAGGCGCATGGGTCGCTCCTGTCGGATCGAGGCGGTCAGCCGAGGCAGTTCGGCGTCGGCGGCCGCGGAGCGTACCGGGTTTGTGGACGGATGTGACGGGGTGTCAGATTCTGGTGCATGGGCATCTGTGATGGACGTGTCGTGATCGTGACCGGCGCCGGTCGTGGGTTGGGTCGGGCGCACGCGCTGGCCTTCGCCGAGGCCGGGGCGAAGGTGGTGGTCAACGACCTCGGGGTGGCGCAGGACGGGACGGACCCGTCGGACACGCCGGCGCAGCAGGTGGTCGACGAGATCGTCGCAGCGGGCGGCGAGGCGATCACCTCGAGCCACGACGTGTCGGACTGGGACGCAGCCGCGGACATGGTCCAGTCCGCGAT
>CAYSCB010000456.1:0-2281 GCA_964429335.1 uncultured Aquihabitans sp. | reverse complement strand
GCCGCGCCGCTCGAACCCGGTGATGTGCTGTCTCCTGGATCTGCGTCGACAGGGCCGTCCTCCGACGATGCAGAGACGATGACCCGGCAGATGCGATGACCCGACACCGCTTCGTGTTCCTTGCGCTCGTGGGACTCGTGACCGGCGGTGCCATCCTCGCAGCGACCCTCCGTCCAGTTGGTGACGTGAGGCCGACACGTCCCACGACCACGACCACGGTGGCACCGCTGCGATGGACCAACCCGGTGCTCGCAGCGGACTTCCCCGACCCGTTCCTCCTCCGCGACGGCAACCGCTACATGGCGTTCGCGACGAACGGCCCCGCCGGTCGCGTGCAGGTGTCCACCTCCGAGGACCTCGCGACCTGGTCCGCGCCCACCGAGGCCCTGGCGTCGATGCCCACGTGGGCATCTGCCCGCAACGACCTCGTCTGGGCTCCCGCTGTCGGACGCTTCGACTCGACCTGGGTGATGTACGCCACCTTCCCCGACGCCCGATCGGGACGGCAGTGCATCGGCGTGGCCACATCCCCGACATCGACCGGCCCGTACACGCCCGTCACCGGAGCGCCGCTCGTGTGCCCGGTGGCTGACGGGGGCGCGATCGACCCGGACGTGTTCTCCGACGGCGAGGCGGTCTGGCTGTTGTGGAAGGTCGACGGCAACTGCTGCGGACGGCCGTCCACGATCCGCTCCCAGCAGCTCGCAGCCGATGGCCGTTCCCTCGTTGGGTCGGCGTCGGACCTCCTGACGGTGGACCAGACATGGGAACGTGGCGCCGGTGCACGTCAGTCGACGGTCGAGGGACCCTCGCTGCGGCGCATCGACGGCCGGCTCTTCCTGCTCTACAGCGGTGGCGGCTACGCCGGCGCCGGCTACGCCACCGGGTTCGCCGTGTGCGAGTCGGTGCGCGGCCCGTGTCACAAACCCCGTTCGACGCCTCTGATCGCCTCGACGACGACCGCGGCCGGTCCCGGTGGTGGTTCGCTGTTCCTCGACGAGGAGCGTCGCCCATGGGTCGCCTACCACGCGTGGGACCCGGCGAAGGTCGGCTACGAGGCGGGTGGCGTCCGCTCGATGCGGCTCGACCGGCTGCTGGTGGTCGACGGGCAGCTCGTCGTCCTCGGGCCCACGACGTCACCGATGGAGCTCCCAGCGCGTGCTCAGGTTCCCGTCGTGGTGACCACGTTACCGACGACAGCACCCTCGTCCGAGCGGTCCTCGGTACCTGCATCATCTGGTCGGTCCGAGAAGCGCCGGTGACCGGCTCCGGTCCGCTGATCGAACGCCCACGCCGCCAGGTAGCCGATCCCGATGCACATGAGCAGATCGAACGGGCCACGCAGCCGCGGCACCGACACCGTCACGAGCGACGGGACCACGAATCCGCCGACGACGGCGAGCGCCGGCCAGGTGCGTCGGTCCCTGATCCGCACGAGCACACCAGCGGACCCCGCGGCGACGAGCACGGGGAAGGCGACGAGGGTGGCGCCGCGGATCCTCGGATCCCTTCCGTCGACGTACTCGGCGTCTTCCGCCCGGTACCCAGGCAGCTCCAACATGGTGGCGGCGCCGGTCACAGCCCGCTGCAATACCGATGACGGGTGCTCGACCACACCCCTGAGACCGATCGCGGTCAGACGGTTGCTCCACGCTGCCTCGTCGCTCTCGAGCGCTGGGAGGCCCAGATCGCGATACCACCTCGACACGGTCGGGTCGGTGAACGTGCCGACTTCCTGCGAGGACGGTCCGTACACGGCCGCGAGCGTGAACCCGTCGGAGGTCACCAGCTTCGCCGTACCGACCTGGATCGCGTTGCGGATCGCCCACGGCGTGACCACCGCGACGCACAGCCCGAGCGTCGCGAGTGCACGCCGCGGCCCGAGTGACCGCCAGAGGACCGCAACGACGACCACGGGGACCAGATACGCGTTCGGTCGGGTCAGCAGGAGCAGGCCGCACAGCACCCCGGCCGGCGCCCACCGACGGTCGAGCAGGCACAGGAGGGTTCCCATCGTCAGCAGCAACCCGAGGGACTCCGACATCGTGATCGTGTCGTTGGCCACCAGGCTGGGGGCCAACGACACCGCCAGACCTGCGACGAGTCCGGCCCGATCACCGGCGATCCTCCTGACGTATGCCACGGTGGCGGCGATCAGGCCGAGGCCGATCGCGATCGCCAACAGGCGACCGGGCCAGAGCGCATCGGGGCCGAAGATCCGGGTCGGGACGGCGAGGAGGATCGGGTACAGCGGCGGGCGGAACGCTGTCGGGTGTACGAC
>CAYSCB010000455.1:0-2292 GCA_964429335.1 uncultured Aquihabitans sp. | reverse complement strand
CCCAGTACGAGATGCACGGGGTCGAGGAGCTCGGCCTGCTCAAGATGGACTTCCTCGGTCTGCGCAACCTCGACGTCATCTCCGACACGCTCGAGCTGATCCGCCGCACCCGGGGAATCGAGGTCGACATCGACGACGTCGACCTGACCGACGAGGCCACCTACGAGCTGCTGCGTCGGGCCGGCACGATCGGCGTGTTCCAGCTCGAGGGCGGTCCCATGCGCGCCCTGATCCGCTCGCTCGCACCCACCGAGTTCGAAGACGTCGCAGCGCTCGTCGCCCTGTACCGACCGGGGCCGATGGCAGCCAACATGCACACCGACTACGCGGACCGCAAGAACGGCCGCCAGGAGGTCACCTACCTGCACCCCGACGCCGAGGAGATCCTCGGTGACACCTACGGGCTGTGCATCTACCAGGAAGGCATCATGCGGATCGCCCAGCGGTTCGCCGGGTACTCCCTGGCTGACGCCGACAACCTCCGGAAGGCCTGCTTCCCGGCCGGAACGCGGATGTTGACGCGCAACCGTGGCTACGTGCCGATCGAACGGGTCATGGGTCTCCGAGACCGGCGCGTCCAGACGATCGACGAGCGTGCTGCGACGAGTCGCTTCGAGGCAGTAGCCGATGTGTGGCCCGTTGGCCGCAAGCCCGTGTATCGACTGACGACATCGACGGGCTACACCATCGAGGCCACCGCGAACCACCCGTTCCTGGTGGGTGACCGTTGGGTCGAGCTCGGTCGCATCCAACCGGGTGAGCTCGTGGCGGTGGCGTCGACGACTCGGACCCATGGCGGCTCGCACATCACCGATGCTGAGATCGATCTCTCGGCGCTGCTCATCTCCGAAGGCTTCACCCCGGACATCACGATCTCCTCTGCATCACCTCACTTCTGCAACACGGACCCTGATCTGCTCGACGTGTTCCGGTCTGCGTACGCCGAGTGCTTCGGACAGGGATATCCACAACGCCGTGAGGTGACCATCGACGGCGTGACGCGTTTGCGGCTGAGGCGTCAGGAGTTGGAGCAGCTGAAGCCGATTCTCGGTCGCTTGGGCCTGTCCGGCGACAAGACCATCCCTGATGTGGTCCTGAATGCCCCACGTCGCAAGGTGGAGAGATTCCTCGGTCGGTACTTCTGTGCCGACGGCTGGGCTGACCGGAGCGGGCTCTCGTTTGCTTCCAAGAGCCGTGAGGTCTGCGCTGCGCTCAAGCGGATGTTGCTGCGACTCGGCGTGGTCTCCAACCTCTTGGCACGCGACATCCCCGGGCACGGTCGGCACTGGACGCTTGCGGTTGCCGACAAGGACATGGCCCGACGGTTGGCCAGCGCCATCGAACCTCATCTGACCGACCAGAAGTTCGAGAAGGTCGCCCGCTGGATGGAGGAGTGGTCAAACGGCGCCAGCGCGACCCGCATCGGCATCCCGGCCGAGTTCCTGAGCGCCGAGCTCGATCGACGAGCGGCGGTGACCGGCCGCTCCAAGCGTGACCTCGGTGTCGACACCGGCGGTTACGCGTCCTGTTCGGTGCTGCACCGGCGGACGGTTCGGGGTGTGATGTACTCCGAACGCCTCGACGATCTCGTCACCGGTGACCTGGTGTGGGACACCGTCGTGGACGTCGACTACGTCGGCGAGAAGGAGTGCTTCGACTTCCGGATGGAGAACGAGGAGCGGCCCTACGCCGTGGTCGAGGACTTCCTGGCCCACAACTGCGGGAAGAAGGTCCGGGAGCTCATCGCCAAGGAGCGCACCAAGTTCGTGGAGGGCTGCGAGGCGACCGGCTACGGCGCAGACCTGGGCACCGCGTGGTTCGACATCATCGAGCCGTTCGCCGACTACGCGTTCAACAAGTCGCACAGCTACGGCTACGGCCTCGTCGCCTACCAGACCGCCTACCTCAAGGCGAACTACCCGGCCGAATACCTCTCCGCACTGCTGACCAGCGTCAAGACCAACCTCGACAAGGCCGCGGTCTACCTCGCTGAGTGTCGGACGATGGGCATCGAGGTCACCGTCCCCGACGTCAACCGGTCGCTGTCGGACTTCGCCCCGGTGCCGGCCGGGACCGGCGGCGACGGCGCCACCGTCGATGGGGGAGTCGGCGGGGGAGCGGAGCGGATCCTCTTCGGGTTGTCCGCGGTCCGCAACGTCGGCGCCGGCCTGGTCGAGTTGATCCTGGCCGAACGCGACGAGAACGGGCCCTTCGGGGACTTCGACGACTTCTGCCAGCGGGTCAACACCCAGGTGCTCAACAAGCGCACCATCGAATCGCTGATCAAGGCGG
>CAYSCB010000454.1:0-2296 GCA_964429335.1 uncultured Aquihabitans sp. | reverse complement strand
TCGCCCGCGAGTACGGCGGCCTGCTCGACAACCGCTCCTTCGGCGGCGCCCAGGTCGCACGCACCTTCTACGCCCGGGGCCAGACCGGCCAGCAGCTCCTGCTGGGCGCCTACCAGGCCCTCGCCCGTCAGGTGCACCTCGGCACCGTCACGCTGCACAACCGCATGGACGTGCAGGACGTCGTCGTGCACGACGGCCGAGCCCAGGGCGTCACCTGCCGTGACCTCATCACCGGCGAGATCCACTCGTTCTCCGCGCACGCCGTGCTGCTGTGCACCGGCGGCTACGGCAACGTCTACTTCCTGTCGACGAACGCGAAGGCCTGCAACGCGACGGCGACCTGGCGGGCGCACCGCAAGGGCGCGGCGTTCGCGAACCCCTGCTACACCCAGATCCACCCGACGTGCATCCCGCCGTCGGACGAGTTCCAGTCGAAGCTGACGCTGATGTCGGAGTCGCTGCGCAACGACGGTCGCATCTGGGTGCCGACGGCGTTCGACGAGACCCGTCCCGCGGCGGACATCCCCGAGGACGAGCGGGACTACTACCTCGAGCGCAAGTACCCGTCGTTCGGCAACCTCGTGCCCCGCGACGTCGCCTCCCGCAACGCCAAGACCGTCGTCGACGAGGGCCACGGCGTCGGCCCGCTGCGCAACGGCGTGTACCTGGACTTCGCCGATGCGATCTCACGGCTCGGACAGGAGACCATCAAGGAGCGCTACGGGAACCTGTTCGACATGTACGAGCGGATCACCGGCGAGGACCCCTACAAGGTCCCGATGCGCATCTACCCCGCCACCCACTACACGATGGGCGGGCTGTGGGTGGACTACAACCTGCAGACCACCATCCCCGGTCTGTTCGCCCTCGGCGAGGCCAACTTCTCGGACCACGGAGCGAACCGGCTCGGCGCCTCGGCGCTGATGCAGGGTCTCGCCGACGGCTACTTCGTCGCACCGACGACCGTCGCCGGCTACCTGGCGGGACTGCTGGGCACGTCGCCGATGTCGACCGACGAGCCGGCATTCGCCGAGTCGGCGACCGAGTCCCAGGACCGCATCGACCGGCTCATGGCGGTCAAGGGCACCCGCTCGGTCGACCACTACCACCGTGAGCTCGGCAAGATCGTCTGGAACTACTGCGGGATGAGCCGCAACAAGACCGATCTGGAGAAGGCGCTGTCGGAGATCCCGCCGCTGCGCGAGCAGTTCTGGTCCGACGTGCGGATCCTCGGGGATGCGAACGGCTGGAACCAGTCGCTCGAGAAGGCGCTGCGGGTCGCGGACTTCATGGAGCTCGCCGAGCTGAAGGTGCGCGACGCGCTGCACCGTGAGGAGTCCTGCGGCGGCCACTTCCGCGAGGAGCACCAGACCCCCGACGGCGAGGCCAAGCGCGACGACGAGAACTTCGCGTACGTCGCGGCGTGGGAGTACGGCGGACCCGACATC
This sequence comes from uncultured Aquihabitans sp., assembly GCA_964429335.1. Lineage (GTDB taxonomy): Bacteria > Actinomycetota > Acidimicrobiia > Acidimicrobiales > Microtrichaceae > Dermatobacter. The sequence goes on along the minus strand of CAYSCB010000454.1, from coordinate 848 downwards.
CAGAACGACGCGGTGCTGCACAAGGAGCCGCTCGTGTTCGAGAACGTGGCGCTGACCCAGCGCAGCTACAAGTGAGAGGGACGAGGACGTGAGCGACGTGAGCGACACCGACAGCACCGACTCCCCGACCACCGGCTCGGGCGGCGACGCACCGACCAAGAAGCCGGCACCCGCAGCCGGCCACGCCAACCTGCTCGACCTGACCCTGAAGGTCTGGCGCCAGGCCGGCCCCGATGTGCACGGTCACTTCGAGGAGTACACGACGACCGTCGCGGATGACGCGTCGTTCCTCGAGATGCTCGACTACGTCAACGAGGACCTCATCGAGAGCGGCGTGGAGCCGATCAGCTTCGACCACGACTGCCGCGAGGGCATCTGCGGCACCTGCGGCGTCATGATCGACGGCCAGGCGCACGGCCCGCAGAAGGGCACCGCCACCTGCCAGCTCCACATGCGACAGTTCTCGAGCGGCGACGAGATCACGATCGAGCCGTGGCGCGCCGCGGGGTTCCCGGTCGTCAAGGACCTCGTGGTGAACCGGGCAGCGTTCGACCGCATCGTCGAAGCCGGCGGCTACATCACCGTCACGACCGGCGCCGCGCCCGACGCCAACGAGATCCCGGTGCCGAAGGACGCTGCGGACGCCGCGATGGACGCCGCTGCGTGCATCGGCTGCGGCGCCTGCGTCGCAGCGTGTCCGAACTCCGCGGCGAGCCTGTTCACCTCGGCGAAGATCCAGCACCTGAACCTGCTGCCGCAGGGCCAGGCCGAACGCTTCCAGCGGACCGCCGCGATGGTCGAGACGATGGAGGAGTACTTCGGGTCCTGCACGAACCACGGCGAGTGCC
>CAYSCB010000453.1:0-2302 GCA_964429335.1 uncultured Aquihabitans sp. | reverse complement strand
CAGAGGAAGGGGCCTGATCGTGAAGGATCCCCGCGACGTCATCATCCGACCCGTCGTGTCGGAGAAGTCCTACGGACTCCTCGACTCCGGCGTGTACACCTTCATCGTCGCCCCGAACGCCTCCAAGCCGGAGATCCGCGACGCGGTGCAGGCGATCTGGCCGGGCGTGAAGGTCCGCAAGGTCAACACCCTCAACCGCAAGGGCAAGAAGCGCCGCAACCGGCGCTCGCCGACCTTCGGCAGCCGTCCCGACACGAAGCGCGCCGTCGTCACCCTCGCCGAGGGTGAGCAGATCGACCTGTTCGAGGTGAAGTGACATGGCTGTCCGCAAGCGCAAGCCCACCAGCCCCGGTCGCCGGTTCCAGACCGTCGCCGACTTCTCCGACATCACCCGCACCGAGCCCGAGAAGTCGCTGCTCGTCAAGAAGTCCAAGACCGGTGGTCGCAACAACCACGGCCGCAAGACGTCACGTCACCGCGGCGGCGGCCACAAGCAGCAGTACCGGGTGATCGACTTCAAGCGGCGCAAGGACGGCGTGCCGGCCAAGGTCGCCGCCATCGAGTACGACCCGAACCGGACGTGTCGGATCGCGCTGCTGCACTACCTCGACGGTGAGAAGCGCTACATCCTCGCCCCGAAGGGGCTGAACGTCGGCGACATGGTCCAGTCGGGCCAGGGCGCCGAGATCCGCTCCGGCAACGCGCTGCCGCTGCGCTACATCCCGGTCGGCACGACCGTGCACAACGTCGAGTTCAAGCCGGGTGCCGGCGGCAAGATGGCACGTTCGGCGGGCTCGAGCGTGCAGCTCGTGGCGAAGGAGGGCGACCACGCGACGCTGCGCCTGCCGTCGACCGAGATGCGTCGCGTGCCGATCGACTGCCGTGCGACCGTCGGCGAGGTCGGCAACGCGGAGCACGACCTCGTCAAGATCGGCAAGGCCGGCCGCAACCGCTGGAAGGGCGTGCGCCCGCAGACCCGCGGTGTGGCCATGAACCCCGTCGACCACCCGCACGGTGGTGGCGAGGGCAAGACCTCGGGTGGTCGTCACCCGGTGTCGCCCTGGGGCAAGCCCGAGGGCCGCACCCGCAACAAGAACAAGCCGTCCCAGAAGCTGCTCGTGCGCCGTCGTCGGACGCGCGGCTCACGCCGGTGACAAGGGAGATGTGAGATGCCTCGCAGCCTGAAGAAGGGTCCCTTCGTGGACGACCACCTGCTCAAGAAGGTGGACGACCTCAACGAGAAGGGCCAGAAGAACGTGATCAAGACCTGGTCGCGTCGCTCCACGATCATCCCGGAGATGGTCGGTCACACGATCGCGGTGCACGACGGTCGCAAGCACGTGCCGGTGTACGTGACCGAGTCGATGGTCGGCCACAAGCTCGGTGAGTTCGCTCCCACCCGGACGTTCAAGTTCCACGCCGGGCAGGAGAAGGGCGCGAGGGGTCGTCGATGACCGGAGCGAAGACCAACGAGCGGCCGGGCATCCGTGCACAGCACCGTCACGCCCGCATGTCGGCGACCAAGGCGCGTGCCGTCCTCGACCTCATCCGCGGCAAGTCGGTGACCGAGGCGCACACGATCCTGCAGTTCTCCGAGCGGGGCGCCGCGCGCGCGGTCATCAAGGTGCTCGACTCGGCGGTGGCCAATGCCGCCAACAACAACTCGATCGCCCCCGAGGAGCTGTTCGTCGCGACGGCGTACGCGGACGAGGGCCCGACCCTCAAGCGCTGGCGTCCACGGGCACGTGGCCGCGCGACCCACATCCGCAAGCGCACGTGCCACATCACGATCATCGTCGGCCAGTACAGCCCGGAGGAGTTCGACGAGATCCGTGCACGCCAGGCCCGCAGCGGCCGTGGGGTGCCCGACGCCGCTGCCAGCCGTGCGCGGCGGGTCGCCGGCAGCCGCCGTCGTTCCGGCGCCGCAGCGTCGGAGACGCAGGCCGAGGAGGCGCCGACCGACGAAGCCGTGACCGACGAAGCCGTGACCGATGAGGCCGCGACGGAGGCGGAGGCAGCCGAGGTCGCGGGCGACGAGGAGGCCACCATCGAGGTCGTCGACGACGCATTCGCCGAGACCGCCGAGGACGCTGCCGACAGCGACGCTGACGACGCGGCCGCCGAGGACGAGAAGAAGGACGAGGACTGATGGGCCAGAAGGTCAACCCGTACGGCTTCCGTCTCGGTACCACCACGGACTGGAAGTCCCGGTGGTTCGCCACACGTGAGGAGTACGTCGACTACCTGATCGAGGACTGGAAGATCCGCGACTACCTGATGAACAAGCTGCCGAACGCGGCCA
>CAYSCB010000452.1:0-2310 GCA_964429335.1 uncultured Aquihabitans sp. | reverse complement strand
GTTCGCGAGACCGCCACCGCCGTCGACGAGGCCCAACCATGACCGCCCGACGATCCGATCGGCTCCTACGAGGCATCACCTCGCTGGCCGCAACCCTCTTCCTGCTCGTCGGTGCTCCCGTCCTGCTGGCAACCCTCGTGGGCTGGCCGCTCCCCGCCAGCCTCCCGAGCGTCGACTCCTTGGAAAGCGCTGCCCGCACCGGCGTGAGCGACCAGGTCGTCGTCAACACCCTCGCCGTCATCGCATGGCTCGCCTGGGCGCAGCTCGCCCTCGCGCTCGCGGTCGAGGTACTCGCCGTGGCCCGAGGACGCCAGGCGATCCGCCTGCCAGTCGTTCCCGGCTTCCAGATCACCGCTGCCCGACTCGTTGCCGGTGTGCTGATGATCGCTTCCACCGTGCAGCCAGTCCGCGCCCACGCCTCTGCACCCCAACCGATACCGGTCGTCGCCGAAGCGATGGTCGACGCCGCCGTCCACACGCAGTCCCCGTTCCTGAACAGCGTCGACGGACACCAGATCCAGCTCATCGGACACGTAGTCGACACGCCAGCGCCCACACCGGGTACCGGACATCCGACCGTCACCGTGCAGCGCCACGACAGCTACTGGGCCATCGCTGAACGCACACTGGGCGACGGGCTCCGGTGGCAGGAGATCCTCGACCTCAACGCGGGACGCACCCTTCCCGATGGCACCGTCATCGCAGCCGGCGACGACACCCTCCACACCGGCTGGGTCCTCCTGCTCCCCGTCGACGCGACCGGCGATCCCGCGGCCGCGGTCCCGGCGACCGACCCTGGACCGCCGACATCGGCAGCCACCGAAACCTCGAGCGTCGTGGTGGAGCGGGGCGACAACCTCTGGGACATCTCCGAAGACCGACTCGAGGACGACCTCGGCCGAGAGGCGACGGACACCGAGGTAGCCCCGTACTGGCAACAGGTGATCGACACCAACGAGGACCACTACGTCCAACCCGGCAACCCCAGCCTGATCCTTCCCGGCCAGGTCATCGACCTCCCTCCGACGGGCCACGAACCGCCAGCCCCGCCACCGCCGGTCGAGCCTCACTCGGAGGCCGAGGACACACCGGTTCCTGCCGAGCCGCCGACAGAGGTCGAGCCCGACACGCAGGTACCGGCACCACCCGTCTCCTCGACCACGTCGACACCGACTACCACGTCGACACCCACGACCACGTCGACACCGGCCGCCACGTCGACACCCACGACCACGTCAAGTCCGACAACGACGTCGACTCCGTCAGCGGCTGAGGATGGAGATGGCGAAGAGTCGTCCGCCTCCCTGCCCGTCGCGTTGGCACTCGGAGGGCTCACCAGCATCGCCCTCGCCGTCGGGCTCAAACGACTCATCGATCGCCGCCGACGGCACTACATCGAGAACCACGACGGTCAACTCCCCAGCCGCACACCCGACGAACAACGAGAGCTGCACCAGGCGATCGTCGCCCAGGCCGACGAGGAACGCATCGACGACCTACAGGGAGCGCTCGGACACCTCGCCGCCGTCCTCGCCGCAGCCGCCTCCGACAGGCGCCCACGCATGGTCCGCCACGCGGCCGACGGCCTCGAAGTCCTCCTCGACCAGCCCGACATCAACGCACCGCCCGGCTGGATCAGCTCCGACGACGGCACCGTCTGGAGCCTCGCCGAGCTACCCGACCCAGACGAACTCTACGAAGGGCCGCTGAGCCCCGCTCCACTCCTCGTGACCATCGGCCAACCCGAGGACGACGCCCAGCTGTACCTCGACCTCGAAGCAGGCGGACTCACCGCCCTGACCGGCGACCAGACGGTCGCCGAAGACCTCGCGCGTTCCATCCTCACCGAACTGACGCTCAGCCCCCTCGCCGAGACACTGCGCGTTATCGGTATCGGAGACGTGGTGGATGAGGACGCCAAGGTGCTGGAACATCTCACCGTGGTCGACTCCTGGGACGGCATCGCCGAGGACGTCCGGGCATGGGCCAGACAATCGCATGACGCGTTGGCGGACTCCGACTGGGCGAACGCCTTCGTCGGCCGCGGACATGACCCGGACCACGACGCACTCGTCCCTATCGCCATCGTGGCCGACCGGCCACCTCCCCCGGAACTGGCCGACGAGCTGCGCTCGTGCCAGCCCTCAGCGGTTGCTGTGGTGGTCGTCGGCGACTTCGACGCGGCCGTGGCGAACCTGCGGTGCGAGCCAGACACGCTCAACTTCGACTCCGTCGACCTCGCCTGCACACCCCAAGTCCTCGACGGCGACGAGCTCGCCGACCTCAGCCGGATCGTCGTCGCTGCTGACA
>CAYSCB010000451.1:0-2312 GCA_964429335.1 uncultured Aquihabitans sp. | reverse complement strand
TCTCGTTCCTACGACGTGGCGTCGACCGCTTCGCGGACGGCGACGGCGACGAACCGAGTGGCGACGACGGGACGCCGGTGGAGATCGACCGTGTCGATCTCCGGCCGTGTGCCCGGTGCGGGTCGCCGACATCGACCGAGGTGTGTGCCTTCTGCCGTCTCCTCGACCGAGCGGGCGGCCACCTCCCCGACGATGGCGCGCAGGACCTCACGACATGACTGCTCGACACCTCGAGGCGGGTGACCTCGTCCAGTTCATCGACAACAAGGACCGGCGCTACCAGGCGACGCTCACCCCCGGCAAGCAGTTCCACCTGCACTCGGGGTTCATCGAGCACGACGACGTCATCGGCTCCGAGGAGGGTTCGACGGTCCGCACGACCCGTGGCCAGCCGCTCCTCGTCGTCCGGCCGACCCTCAGCGAGTTCATCCTGAAGATGCCGCGCGGCGCCCAGGTGATCTACCCGAAGGACATCGGTCCGATCCTGATGCTGGCCGACATCGGCCCCGGCGTCCGGGTCCTCGAGAGCGGGGTCGGTTCCGGGGCGCTGTCGATGGGGATGCTGCGCTGCGGTGCCGACATCGTCGGCTACGAGCTGCGTGAGGACTTCGCCGAACGGGCCCGCCACAACGTCGAGCGCTTCCTCGGACCCGGCGTCCTCGACAGGTATCGGGTCGAGCTGCGCGACTGCTACCTCGGCATCGACGAGGTCGACCTCGACCGGGTCGTCCTCGACCTGCCCGAACCGTGGCAGGTCGTTCCCCACGCCGAGAAGGCGCTGCGTCCCGGAGGTCTGATCCTCGCCTACACCCCGAGCGTGACCCAGGTGATGCAGCTCAGGCGTGCGCTCGAGGACTCGTCGTTCTTCGCTGCGCAGACCACCGAGGTGCTCCAGCGTGGCTGGTACGTCGAGGGTCAGGCCGTCCGTCCGGACCACCGGATGGTCGCCCACACCGGGTTCCTCACCGTCGCCCGCCTCGGGACCTGACCGATCCGGTGCCGTGAACGGGCTCGACGTCCTCATCCTGGTCCTGGCCGGTGCCGCGGCGTTCGGCGGCTGGCGGCTCGGGTTCATGACCCGATCCATCGGGTGGCTCGGCGCCGGCGTCGGCCTCGCACTCGCCATCGTGGTCCTCCCGCCGTTGATCGCGAAGCTCGACCTCCGCTCCAACGACGCCGTGCTGCTCGTCGGCCTCGCTGGGCTGGTCCTGCTCGCCTCGCTCGGCCAGGGACTGGGGAGCGCGCTCGGCGCCCGTCTCGCGCCGCCGGTCCATCCCGGTCGCGCTCGTCGACTGGACCAGGTCGCCGGCGCAGCGCTGGGCGTGGTCGGCGTCGCGGTGATCGCATGGATGATCTTCCCGGTCATGCAGCACACCGAGGGGTGGCCAGCGACATCCACGCGCAGCTCGGCGCTCGCCTCGTTCAGCCTCGACCGTCTCCCGTCCCCGCCTGCCGGCCTGCTGGACCTCGAGCGCCAGGCGCTCGACGGACGCTTCCCGCAGCTGTTCACCGGCGAGGAGCCCGTCCGGGAGCTCCCGCCCGTCCCCACCGACAGTCCGATCGGCGCGACACAGATGGCGGGCCTCGCCGGCAGCGTCGTGCAGGTCCGCGGGGAGGCGTGCGGGATGATCCAGTCGGGAAGCGGCTTCATGACCGCGCCGGGGTTGATCGCGACGAACGCACACGTCGTCGCCGGGACGACCGATGTCGAGCTGACCACCCCGGAGGGCCGTCGCAGTCCCGGCGCCGTCGTCGCCTTCGACCCGCACGTGGACCTCGCCCTCATCGCAACGTCGCTGAAGCTGCCGGTCCTTCCGCTCGCCTCCTCCGCAACCGGTGACCGCGGTCTCGTCCTGGGCTTCCCGGGAGGCGGCCCCTTCGACCCCTCACCGTTCGTGGTGGGCGACTCGGTCGAGGCGACCGGTCTCGACATCTACGACAAGGACGAGGTCCGACGGCGTCTCCTGGTCCTGTCGAGCGACCTCGCCCCGGGTGACTCGGGCAGCGCGATCGCCCGCACCGACGGATCGGTGATCGGCGTCGCGGTGGCGGTGGCACCGGACCGCAAGGGCGTCGCCTACGCGCTCGACGCCGGACAGCTCGAGGATCTCCTGTCCCAACCGCATCCGGGCAGGGTCGCCACCGGCGCATGCACCCGTTGAACAGGTGCAGCGCTGCACCGCTGGCCGCGCACTAGCGTCTGCGGAGACATGAGCGATCAGCAGCCACCGCCGCAGGTACCGGGCGAGGATCCGACCCGGATCATGCCGCAGGCCGATCCCACCCCGCCGACTCCCGCCGCAGATCCCTAC
>CAYSCB010000450.1:0-2317 GCA_964429335.1 uncultured Aquihabitans sp. | reverse complement strand
CCTTCTTGATGTCCTTCTGCACGAACGCGAGCAGCGCCCCGAACAGGGCGGTGACCGCGCCGACGACCGCGAGCAGGTTGATCGACGAGCCGCTGATCGCGAGGCCGTGGAAGAACACCGGGTAGAGCCGGGCGACCATGAAGATGCCGGCGACGACCATCGTCGCGGCGTGGATCAGCGCGGAGACGGGTGTCGGGCCGGCCATCGCGTCGGGTAGCCACGTGTGGAGGATGAACTGGCCGGACTTCGACATGACCGCCGCGATCAGGCAGATCGACGCTGCGAGCAGGACCGTGTGTCGGATCCCGCCTTCGTTGGCGAGGATGTTGATGTCCATCGTCGAGAACGACTTGTCCGCGGCGAAGAACAGGATGACCATCCCGACGATGAGGCCGATGTCGCCGACGCGGTTGGTGAGGAACGCCTTGAGCGCGGCGTCGGAGTTCGGTTGCTCCTCCCACCAGTGGCCGATCAGCGCGAACGAGCAGACGCCGACGAGCTCCCAGCCGACGATCATCTGCAGGGTGCTCTGGGCGAGCACGAAGAACAGCATCGACGCGGTGAACAGCGACAGGAACGCGAAGTAGTGGGTGTAGCGACGGTCGCCGGCGACGTAGTCGGTCGAGAAGATGTGCACGAGCAGCGAGATGATCGGCACGACGAGCAGCATCATCACCGACAGGCCGTCGATCTGGGTACCCCAGGTGATCGAGGCGTCGGGCGACTTGATCCACGTGGCGCAGCGCACGACGGGCCGGGTGAGGGTCTCGCCGCCTTCGCCGCCGGACGCCTTGGCCGCACTCGACGCACCGGATGTACCGGCTGCGGTCTCACCGGTGCCGGAGCCGGTGCGGTTCGTCGCCGGCATCGACCCCTCGCCCTCGCCGCTGCCCTCGCTGCCGCTGCCGGCTTCGAGGTGGGTCCCGACGGTCGCTGCGTGCGCGGCGACCTTGGAGCACGCCGCGGGGACGTTGGACAGCGCGGCGCCCTCGGCGAGCGTGGCCTGCGCCTCGGGGGTGTCCGCGGACACCGTCGGCGAGCTGTTGGTCCAGCTGACCCAGTTGCCGGCGGTGAACAGCGCGTAGATGAGGCAGAGACCGACGAAGAAGATGCCGATCTCGGCGCCCTTCTTGGGCATGCGCTTGCCGAAGAACAGGATCAGCAGGAACGACAGGGCCATCATGGCCGGGACGATCCAGACGTGGGTGAAGAACCACATGGTGCTCTGCGTCAGCCCTTCAACTCGTCGAGCTCGTCGATGTCGATGGAGCGCTTGTTCCGGTAGATGAGCAGCACGATCGCCAGGCCGACACCGACCTCCGCTGCGGCGACGGCGATCACGAACAGTGCGAAGACCTGGCCGCCTAGCCCCCAGAAGGTGCTGAACGCGACGAGGTTGATGTTGACCGCGTTGAGGATCAGCTCGATCGACATCAGGACCAGCACGCCGTTGCGCCGGACGATGACGCCGTAGACGCCGGTGCAGAACAGCACCGCGGCGAGGAGCAGGAACTGGTTCAGCAGCACGTCAGTCCCTCCTCGCCAGCACGATGGCGCCGATCAGCGCGGCGAGCAGCATGACCGACACGACCTCGAACGGGACGAGGTAGTCGACGAAGATCGCATCGGCGAGCGACTGCGTGGCGGCGTTGGTGCCGACCGCCTTCGCGCCCGCGAACGTGAGCTTGTCGGAGGTGTAGGTGCGGATCAGCGAGTAGCCGATGACCGCGAGCAGGATCAGCGACACGGCGAGGCCCATCCAGCGCTGGTCGTTGTCGAGGTCGTCGGATCGCCCGAGCGGCGCCCTGGTCAGCATGATGCCGAACAGGAACAGCACGACGATCGCACCCAGGTAGACGAGGAACTGGGTCATCGCGACGAACTCGGCCTGCAGCAGCAGGTAGATGATGCCGTTGCCGCCGAGCACGATCATCAGCCACAGCGCGGCGTGCACGACGTTGCGGGTGGTGACGACGCGGACCGCGGCGATCACCATCACGACCGCGAGCACGGCGAAGACGACGTTGGCCGGCGTGTCGAAGGTGACCGCGGACTGCGCCGCCGCCATCACGGACGCGATCATCGTGCCCTCCGCGGGGGCTGCGCCCCCGAACCCCATCCACGACGGGCTCGTGCCTCGCACCGCCGTGCGATCAGCTCGCTGCGCTCGCTCATCCTCCGCGGGGGCTGCGCCCCCGAACCCCATCCACGACGGGCTCGTGCCTCGCACCGCCGTGCGATCAGCTCGCTGCGCTCGCTCATCCTCCGCGGGGGCTGCGCCCCCGAACCCCATCCACGACGGGCTCGTGCCTCGCAC
>CAYSCB010000449.1:0-2319 GCA_964429335.1 uncultured Aquihabitans sp. | reverse complement strand
GATCTTGCAGCGGTCCGACGCCGCACCCGAGATCCACCACTTGCGGCCGTTGAGGACGTAGTCGTCGCCGTCGCGCTCGATGCGGAGCTGGATGTTGGTGGCGTCGGAGGAGGCCACGTCGGGTTCGGTCATCGCGAACGCGGAGCGGATGGTCCCTTCGAGCAGCGGGAGCAGCCACTGCTCCTGCTGCTCCGGCGTGCCGAACAGCGCGAGCACCTCCATGTTGCCGGTGTCGGGTGCGGCGCAGTTCATGGCCTCCGGAGCCAGGTGCATGGCACGCCCGGTGATCTCGGCGAGGTAGGCGTAGTCGAGGTTCGGGAGCGGGTCCGGGGTCCACGTCGTGCGGTGCGGGAGGAACAGGTTCCACAGGCCGCGTTCCTGTGCGGCGGCCTTGAGGTCCTCGACGATCTGCGGGTGCGCATGGGGGTCACCCGCCGCCGCCATCTGCTCGGCGTAGACCGCTTCGGCGGGGTACACGTGGCTGTCCATGAACTCCAGGAGTCGTGCCTGGAGCTCCTTGCCGCGATCGGATGGTTCGAGGTTCATCTGACCGTCCCTGCACTGTTCATGGTGCGGTCCCGACGTCCGCAACGTGGTGAGGGCCACCCTAGACCTGCTCCGGTCCACAACCGGCTGGTGTTGACACGTACAGCGCTGCTCTGTGTGATGGTGCGCCGTGGGAAGCCCCCTGGTCATCGTGGAGTCGCCGGCGAAGGCCCGGACGATCGCCGGCTATCTCGGCGACGACTTCGTGGTCGAGTCGTCCATCGGACACATCCGGGACCTGCCGCGCAACGCAGCAGACGTCCCGAAGGAGTACAAGGGCCTTCCGTGGGCGCGTCTCGGTGTGGACACCGAGAACCACTTCAAGCCGTTGTACGTGGTGTCGCCCGACAAGAAGGACCAGGTCCGACACCTCCGGGCGGCCTTGAAGGACGCCGACGAGCTCTACCTCGCGACCGACGAGGACCGCGAGGGAGAGGCCATCGCGTGGCACCTGCTCGAGGTGCTGAACCCGAAGGTCCCGGTGCGGCGCATGGTGTTCCACGAGATCACACCGGAGGCGATCCGCAACGCGATCGATCACCCCCGCGAGCTCGACCGACGCCTCGTCGATGCCCAGGAGACGCGTCGCATCCTCGACCGGCTCGTCGGCTACGGGGTGTCACCCGTGCTGTGGAAGAAGGTCGGCAGCGGCCTGTCGGCCGGCCGGGTCCAGTCCGTCGCGACCCGGGTGGTCGTCGAACGGGAGCGCGAGCGCATGGCGTTCCGGGCCGGAGCGTGGTGGGATCTGCAGGCGACGTTCCGCCACCTCGACCCGAGCCGCGACCAGACCCCGTTCCCGGCGGTGCTGGTGGAGCTCGGCGGACGACGGGTGGCCACCGGCAAGGACTTCGGTCCCGACGGTCGCCTCAAGCCGGGTTCGTCCTCCGCCGATGTGGTGCTGCTCGACGAGTCCGCAGCCGAAGCGGTTCGAGCCGCCCTCGTCGATCGCCCGGTGACGGTCCGGTCCGTGGAACGCAAGCCGTACACGCGCCGCCCGTCACCGCCGTTCATGACCTCGACGTTGCAGCAGGAGGCGGGCCGCAAGCTGCGCATGTCGTCGTCGATGGCCATGTCGACGGCGCAGCGGTTGTACGAGAACGGCTTCATCACCTACATGCGGACGGACTCGACGACGCTGTCGGACGCTGCGCTGTCAGCCGCACGACGCCAGATCGAGCAGCGCTACGGACGGGACTACCTGCCCGACGCGCCGCGTCGGTACGCCAACAAGGTCAAGAACGCGCAGGAGGCGCACGAGGCCATCCGCCCGGCGGGTGACTCGTTCCGGACCCCGGACGAGGTCCGAGGCGTGCTCTCGAACGCCGAGTTCCGTCTCTACGAGATGATCTGGCAGCGCACGATCGCCTCCCAGATGACCGATGCCCGGGGAGAGTCCGTCCAGGTCCGGCTGGCCACGGAGACCGGAGAGCCAGCAGTTCCGGTGGACGGTTCGACCGATGCGCGCGAGGCGGTGTTCGCAGCGTCGGGCCGGACGATCCTGTTCCCCGGCTTCCTGCGTGCCTACGTCGAGGGCAGCGACGACCCGGATGCCGCCCTCGATGACCAGGAGCGGATCCTGCCGGTCATGGCGGAGGGTGAGAGGGTCGTCGCCGACGAGCTCGAGGCGGCCGGCCACGAGACCCAGCCCCCGGCCCGCTACACCGAGGCGTCGCTGGTGAAGCGCCTGGAGGAGCTGGGTGTGGGTCGACCCTCGACGTACGCCTCGACGATCTCGACGATCCAGGACCGCGGGTACGTGTGGAAGAAGGGGAC
>CAYSCB010000448.1:0-2343 GCA_964429335.1 uncultured Aquihabitans sp. | reverse complement strand
CAACGAATTGGTAGCCGACGCACCTACAACCCAAGCCTTTTTCGCTTCTTATCTTGGAACTCTGCCTCAGTGAGCAATCCCTTATCTCTCAATGCACCAATGCGTTCCAAATCCTCAAGTGAAGACACTGCGCCATTCACCCCTGAGGAATTCGGCTTATCAAATTCATTCCGGATTCTCTGGAAACACTCGACAATGGCTGTTCTAACCGTATTTTTCTGTAGCAGATAAAAGGCAATTGGAAGCAGCCAAAACACATATGTAAACAGAGTGATTATTAGAATGATCCAGAACGCGACTGAGGGGCGGTAGTGAACGTCTGCGAGGACAAGCCAGCCATCCTCAGTCCTCTTCAACGAAACGACAGTTGTGTCGCTTCTGTTAATGGAACCAAATGATGCCTCAATGCTTTTTGCTTCTATGGATGGTCCAGACCTCTGTACGCTTTCAGATATCTTTCTAAGCTGCTCTTCTAGAGCAGCAAGCAGTTCGTCCTGACCCTTATTTGTTCTGATCCGCTCACTTACTTCGAATCTCATCTGATATCTCCTGTCAGAGCCGGCCTGAAACGCATAAAAGCCTGCGAATTGCTCGCAGACTTTTATATGCAATATCACCCAAGCATCTCTTTTTTCTTGGCTTGGAACTCTTCCTCGCTCAATATGCCTTTGGAGCGCAGTTCTGCCAATTTTTCAAGATCTGCCAAAGACGATGGCCCGGCCTTGGAAGCATTTGCGCTCGCCGACTGTACTGGGCTATCACCTTTTAGCGCCTTGATAAAGTCGCCCCGCTTTATCAAGTACATTGGGAAAGCAACGATCCAAAGAAGTAGGCACCCAAAGAACCAAGCCCAAGGCCCCATGTTTCCAATCCCGGTTATCACGCCTTTCCTTACGCCGATACTCTTCGCGTCATAGAGCACCCATCCCGCACTCCCAAGCACAATTATCCACATCCACATGGCATTTCTCCTTAGTTAAGACTGCATTCCAATCAATGCTAAAAGCGACACGCTCGACAGAACAATTCCAGCAATTGCCATTCCCTTCCCCCTTTCCTGTTTCGAGACACTTACAATTCCCAGCACTAGCGACGTTACTGCAAAAAGCGCCATACCGGCAATCGTATCCTTGTCCCAGCCACTATCATCAAACAGCGCGAGAATGCAAAGGATTCCCAACACAAGCGATGGAATTGGCAACCAGTATGTGCCTTCGTCCTTCGTAGGCGACGTACTGCTTGGGATTGAAGACGGAAAATTATCTTGTCGCGTCGCAAGCAGTTCAGCTTTCTTCCGCTGAAACTCATCATCCGTAAGTATCCCTTTCAATTTTAGGTCTGCGAGCTTCTCCAGTTGCGAGATTCGATCCCTATCCATCTTCGATACCTCTCTCAATTGCAAAACGAGCGGCTAACGGTTGAGTTCAGCCGCCGCCGCAGGCGGTCGGCTGCGACGAAGTGTTAGACAGTCGCCTAAACAATGTGAGGTCATTGCTTTCTACCCTCATCAAATGCCTTTTTGACTTTGCTGGCGAGCGTAGATGCTTCCTTCGTAGCCTTGCCGGCGACTTTGGCGGTATTTTCAAGCGCAGTTGGCGCGTGTCGTTTTGCGGCGTGTACGCCACGGATAAGCGTCCTCCATATCCAACGACAAACGGCAAAAACGAAGTACAAGAAAAGAACTGATATAACGCCTTTTACGGCAGCATTTGCAACGCTCCATTCTGCGTCAGACATCAATAATCTCCTCTGTATAACGCTGAAGTTCAGCGGGCGGCAAAAAGCGCAGCTTTTTGACGGTCCGCTGGAACGACTTGTTATGTTCGTTATTCATTGAATCTTCGCGCTCTTGCTTAGATTGTGGCGAGCACAGAGTAACTGGACATTCTCCGCTTTCAGTGATGTTCCGCCCTTTGAAAAGGGAAGAATGTGATCGAAGTGCAGTTCGTCTGTTGCGCCACATGAGACGCACTTGCCGCCATCGCGTGCCCACACCTCAATTTTTACGCTAGTTGGAATAATGCGACTACGCTCAACAAGACGATTGGCGTTTTCTTCTGCGGCAAATTCGTCAGATACGCTTTCCACGGCCACGAGCTTAAATTTGAACACGTTTCTCGTTCCGTCGCTCTCAATCCAAGAATCTACAAGGTGAAAAAATCCATTGTCACTCCAAATGCCGGCCTAGATCTTTTCGTACACCTGAACAATATCAGGCCCTTTTTTGCCAGCCTTGAACTGCTGTGCAGCTTGATGGAATTTGCCGTTCTCGGTCAGAGTGCCACCAGTTTGCCGTTCTGGTTGGTCAAGAGATTTCGGGTCAGTAACGCCCTTGCGTTTTGG
>CAYSCB010000447.1:0-2347 GCA_964429335.1 uncultured Aquihabitans sp. | reverse complement strand
GTCGGTGAGCTCAGCCTGGATCGTCGCCGGGTGATGTGACGAGTCATCGGCCAGGCTCCATCGACCGCCGAAGATCTCCTGACCCAGTCGCCACAGCCCGCCGCTGTCGACGTACGACGAGACCGTGAGGCTCGGCCCGGCGAGCAGCTCGCGGCCGTCGCTGTCGGTGAGCGACACGGCTGCGCCGCCGCGGGCCGCGTCGAAGGTGATCGACCCCCACCGGCCGGACACGACGGTGCGGTCCCGTTCTCGGTCGAGCTGCAACCTGTCGGTGACCGGCACGTCCGTGGGTGTGCTCGCCACCGTCGGCCAGGGTGTGGCGGCGATCGCCTGGCGCAGCCATGGCATCTGCTCGTGCGTCACGACCCGGTCCGGTGCGGTGCCGGTCACGAAGTCGTGGTGGTTCGACGTCACCGCCGTCCACCACGCAGGCCCGTCATCGCACATGTCCGGATGTTCGACCCGGGCCGCGTCGCGGGCGACGAGCCGGCGTCCGAGGTCACGTGCTGCGGCCTTCAGCTCGGGACGGCTCGCGTAGAAGCCGCTCCAGTACGGGTTCGGGTCCAACTCGACCGTCGGCAGCACGGCCCGGTGGTGCTCGACGAGGTCCAGATGGTCGTCGATGGTGCCGTTCACCAACCAGGTCCCGGTCCGGTCGTGGTTGCGGTCGTTCCAGTCGTCGAGCAGCTCGACGAGCCGTGGGACCGGTGCCACGAAGTCGTAGCCGATCGGCAACAGCAGGTACGGCGTGCGCGCGACGCGGCGCAGCTGCGCCAGGAGGCGTCGCACCTGGCGGTCGACGTGGCGCGGGCGGCGGTCACGCCACGACGTGGGCAGGCGCAACGCCCGGCTCAGGCCGCCGCTGCCGATCATGTCGCCGTGGCCGTAGCCGTGTGCCATCCAGTGGGTGAGCACCTCGCTGCCGTCCGGAGCTCGCCACACGAAGTCCGCCGTGGCGGCCTCGAGCAGCTCCGCCGCAGCGGTCCCCGGCCGCGGGAAGCGACCCGCGGGTTCCAGGTCAGCGCCCGGGAAGCGCATCCCGGCGATGCGGCAGATCGCGGCGCGGTCGATGCCGGCGGCGTGCAGCAGGGCGGGGAGGCCGGGGGAGTGGCCGAAGCTGTCGGGGAGGTACAGCAGCCGTGGCTCCTGGTGCATGCCGCGCGAGCGCAACCACTCCTGGCCGACGAGCAGGTCCCGCAGGATCAGCTCGTCCTCCGGCAGCAGCGTGTCGGGGGTCGTGACGCCGGAGCCGGTGAAGTGGAGCCGTCCCTCGTTCACGAGCGTGCGGAACCGATCGCGTTGCTCCGGACGGTCCCGCCAGTAGCGCTCGACGAAGAACACGCACTCCAGGCTGAACACCCGCCGTGGCTCCGCCTCGAGTGCGTCGAGCACGGCGTCGAGGGTCGGCCGCACGAACCAGCGCGCGTACGTGCCGGCCCGCAGCAGCCAGTCGGGATCCCAGTGGGTCGTCTCGGAGACGATCACGACCTCGTCGGCCGACGCCGGCACCCCGAGTCGCTCGCGCAGTGCTGCCTCACCGGACACAGGACAATCCTGGCGGATGAGCGGCGACCGAGGGTGTTGTTGAATAGGCGGCTTGGATTCCCCGATGGTGGACGATCTCGACGTCGAGGCACTGCAACGGCGGACGTTGCGGATCGTGGTGGCGTCGCAGGTGTGCGGCGGCGCCGGACTCGCCGCGGGCGTCACCGTCGGCGGACTGCTCGCGAAGGAGATGCTCGGCGGTGACCAGGTCGCCGGTCTGCCCGTCGCGCTCTTCACGCTCGGCTCGGCGCTCGCGGCGTTCCTGATCGGCCGCGCCACGCAGCGCTCTGGCCGCCGTGTCGGCCTCGGTGCCGGCTTCGCGGCTGGTGCGCTCGGAGCGGTCGGTGTCGTCGTCGCCGCGGTGACCGGCAGCGTCGCTCTGCTGATGTGCTCGCTGTTCGTGTACGGGGCGGGGACGGCGACGAACCTCCAGGCCCGTTACGCCGGGACCGATCTGGCTGCACCGTCACGACGAGCGACAGCGGTCAGCGTGGCGATGGTGTCGACGACACTCGGTGCGGTCGCGGGGCCGAACCTCGTCGAACCGATGGGGCGTGTCGCAGGCCAGCTCGGGATCCCGAAGCTGGCCGGACCGTTCCTGCTCGCTGCGGTGGCGTACACGGCGGCCGGTGTCGTGCTGTTCGTCCTGCTGCGACCGGATCCGTACCTGGTCGCGCAGGCACACGAGGTCCGCAACGGTGTCGACACGACGGCGGATGGCGACGACGCCCCGTTGGGTGTCGGGGCGTTCGTGGGCGCGGCGGTGATGCGACGCGCCTCGGCGCGGATGGTGGCGTGCACG
>CAYSCB010000446.1:0-2353 GCA_964429335.1 uncultured Aquihabitans sp. | reverse complement strand
AGGACAGCTGGGTCAAGACGGGTGCGTCCTGGCGCGACGTCGACTCGCGATACGTCCACTACAGCCTCCGCGACGTCGACCCAACGAAGCTCATCGCGATCCAGACCGTCGCGCAGACCACCGGGGGAAGCCTCTACTCCGCCGGAGCCGACGCCGTGGCGTTCGACCGCTTCGGACCCTCCGTGTGGACCGCGCTGCGCAAGGCGGTCGACGCCGGCGTCGAACTCATCGGCTCTAAGGGTCCGATGAGCGTCGAGCTCGACGCGGAGCCGGCACACGTGACCATCGACCTGACCGCGACAGCCGATGACGGCATCGCTCTGAGGGCCGCCATCACCCACCGCGGGTCCGTGGTGGACCTGTCCGGAGACCACGGAGGCGTGATCGGCGCTCCGCCGCACGGACTGTTCCTCCTCGACGGAGCGCACCTGCGACTCATCCCCCTGGACAGCCCGGTACCCGACGGGCTCGTGTCGCTGCTGGGTTCCGGACCGGTCGTCGTGCCTCCGCACGACGTCGACGAGTTCCTGGACGACTACCAGCCGCAACTCGCCCGTACCGCAACCGTCACCTCTTCCGACGGGTCGGTCACCGACCACGCCGTCGAGCTCGTCGGGCTCGTCGCCCTGGTGGACCATCACTCCGTCGACGCTGCCCGCCTGCAGTGGGCCGTTCGGTACCGGCGCGGTGATCGGGAGCGGACCCATCGGCTGTGGGACCTCGCTGGCGCGGGTCGGGACCGGGTCGCCGAGATGGCCCTGGTCGAACAGATCGACCTCCCGACCGACCTGCTCGAGGTGCTGGTCAGCCCGACCGGTCGGATCGCCGATCTGAGCCTCCGTGGTTCACAGGCGGTGACCCTGCTCACCGAGGTCGTGCCGTGGCTGATCGACCGTGGTCAGGTGACCGTCGAGGTCAGCGGTGACGCGCCCTCGCTTCGTCGAGCGGTCGGCGATCCGCCCATCGAGCTCGACGTCCGTGATCCCGAACGCGACGACGAGCACAACGACTGGTTCGATCTGTCGGTCGAGATCAGCATCGACGGCGAACCGATCGGCTTCGCCGAGCTCTTCCGGGCACTCGCGCTCGACGAGCCGGTGCTGGTGCTCCCGAGCGGCACGTGGCTGGACCTCGACCGACCCGAGCTGGATCAGCTGCGCGAGCTCATCGGTGAGGCGCGGGGCCTCACCGACCCCGAAGGCACGGGCGCCATCCGGGTCAACCGCTTCCAGTCGAGCTGGTGGGAGGAGCTCGCCGGACTCGCCGTGGTCCGGTCCCAGTCGGAGCGATGGGCACGCAGCGTCGAGAAGATGTCCGCGCTGAGCGCGCCGGAACCGATCAAGCCGCCCGCCGGACTCAGAGCCGAGCTGCGCCACTACCAGCAGGACGGCCTCGACTGGCTGGCGTTCCTGCACCGCAACGAGCTGGGCGGCATCCTCGCCGACGACATGGGCCTCGGCAAGACGCTGCAGACCCTCGCCCTGTTCCTCCACGTGCTCGACGAGCAGCCCGACGCCCGCTTCCTCGTCGTGGCGCCGACCAGCGTCGTCGCCAACTGGCACCGCGAGGCGGACCACTTCGCTCCCGGCGTCGGGGCCTGCACGATCACCGAGACGGCGAAGCGTCGCGGCACCGAGCTCGCCGACGCGATCGGCGACGCACGCATCGTCGTGACCTCCTACGCGCTGTTCCGTATCGAGTTCGACGACTACCGGGCACTCGACTGGGACATGCTCGTCCTCGACGAGGCGCATTTCGTCAAGAACCACCGCGGCAAGACCTACGGGTGCGTCCGACGCCTCGACGCCACGATGAAGCTCGCCATCACCGGCACCCCGATCGAGAACAGCCTCATGGACCTCTGGTCGCTGCTGTCGATCGTCGCACCGGGCCTCTACCCGGATCCGGGCCGGTTCTCGGAGGTGTACCGCCGGCCGATCGAGAGCGGCCGGGCCCCCGAGCTGCTCGCGACGCTGCGCCGTCGGGTCGCGCCGCTGATGCGCCGTCGCACCAAGGACGAGGTCCTCACCGAGCTGCCACCGAAGATCGAGCAGACCGTCGACGTCGAGCTCAGCCCCAGGCACATGCGGATCTACCAGACGCAGCTCCAGCAACAGCGCAAGAAGGTGCTCGGCCTCGTCGGCGACGTCGACAAGCACCGCTTCGAGATCCTCCGCTCGCTCACGATCCTCCGCCAGCTCAGCCTGGACCCCGCGTTGATCGACGACGGCCACGACGCTGTCGGGTCCGCGAAGCTCGACCGGTTGATCGAGGACCTCACCCAGGTCGTCGCCGAAGGACACCGAGCGCTCGTGTTCTCGACCTTCACGCGCTACCTCGCCCGGGTGAAGGC
>CAYSCB010000445.1:0-2368 GCA_964429335.1 uncultured Aquihabitans sp. | reverse complement strand
CGCCGACGATGTCGAGGTCCTTCTGGAAGCCCTGGGTCACGCCGGTCACCATGTTCTGGATCAACGAGCGGACCAGGCCGTGCTGGGACCGGGAGTCGCGGTCGTCACCGGAGCGCTCGACCACGATCTCGTCGCCGTCCTGACGGACCGAGATCAACTCGGAGTAGGTCCGCGACAGCTCGCCCTTGGGGCCCTTGACCGAGATGGACTGCCCGTCGATCGTGACGGTCACGCCGCTCGGGACGTCGATGGGTGCCTTGCCGATACGAGACATCAGCTCACCTCATTCCCTCATCACCGGACATGGCGACCATCACCAGACATGGCACAGGACCTCACCACCGATCCGCTGGCGGCGAGCCTCGCGGTCGGTCATGAGCCCCTTGCTCGTGGACAGGACGGCGATGCCGAGACCGCCGAGGACGCGTTCGAGCTCGTCGTGCTTGCGGTAGACCCGCAGGCCCGGCTTCGACACCCGACGCAGACCGGAGATGACCCGGCGGCGCTCCTCGGAGTACTTCATGTCGATGCTCAGGTACTGGCCGGGGCCCGACGGGTTGTCGCTCACGGTGAACCCGACGATGTAGCCCTCCTTGGCGAGGAGGTCGGCAAGCGCCTCCTTGAGCTTGGAGGACGGCATCCTGACCTCGTCGTGCATCACGGTGTTCGCGTTGCGGATGCGGGTCAGCATGTCGGCGATGGGGTCGGTCATGGTCATGTCGTGCTCCCTCCCCTCACCAGCTGGCCTTGGTCACGCCCGGGATCTCTCCCGCGTGTGCGAGCTCTCGCAGGCACACGCGGCAGAGGCCGAACTTGCGGTACACCGAGCGCGGCCGGCCACACCGGCGGCACCGGGTGTAGGCCCGCACCTTGAACTTGGGCTTGCGCTGCTGCTTCTGCTTCAGAGCCTCGGTCGCCATTACTGCTGCCCTTCACGACGGAACGGGAAGCCGAAGGCGTCCAACAGGGCGCGGCCTTCGGCATCGGTTCGAGCGGTGGTCACGATCGTGATGTCCATGCCCCGGGACGCGTCGATCTTGTCGTAGTCGATCTCGGGGAAGATCAGCTGTTCGGTCACGCCGAACGTGTAGTTGCCACGACCGTCGAAGCTCTTCGGTGAGAGCCCACGGAAGTCGCGGATCCGTGGGATCGCCAGCGTCACGAGCCGGTCGAAGAACTCCCACATGTTGTCGCCGCGGAGCGTCACCTTGACACCGATGGCGTTGCCCTCGCGGAGCTTGAACCCCGCGATCGACTTCTTCGCCCGGGTGATCACCGGCTTCTGTCCGCAGATCGCGGTCAGGTCCTCGACGACCTTGTCGAGCAGGCCGCGGTTCTCGGTCGCCTTGCCGGCGCCGACGTTGACCACGATCTTCTCGAAGCGCGGGACCTCCATGATGTTGCCGAGGCCCAGCGTCTCCTTCAGCTGCGAACGGATCTCGTCGTCGTAGCGGGCCTTGAGGCGGGGGGCGGTCGCGGTGGCGGGGCTCACAGCTCACCTCCGTTGGTCCGGGCGATGCGCGACTTCGTGCCGTCGGCGCCGACGCGGTAGCCGACACGGGTCGACCGGCCGGAGCTGTCGATCAGCGACACGTTGGACACGTCGATCGGCATCGCCTTGTCGATGATGCCGCCCTGCTGCATGGAGCGGGTCGGCTTCTGGTGCCGCTTGGCGACGTTGACGCCCTCGACGATGACCTTGCCCGCGACCGGGTCGACGGACATGACCTCGCCGGTCTTGCCGCGGTCCTTGCCCGACAGGACCCGGACCTTGTCGCCCTTGCGGATCTTCAGCTTGCGAGCGCCCATGGTCAGATCACCTCCGGGGCGAGGGACACGATGCGCATGAACTTCTTGTCGCGCAGCTCACGGCCGACGGGGCCGAAGATGCGGGTGCCGCGGGGCTGGCGCTGGTCGTTGATCAGCACCGCTGCGTTCTCGTCGAAGCGGATGTAGCTGCCATCGGGACGGCGCCGCTCCTTCTTGGTGCGCACGACGACGCACTTGACGACATCGCCCTTCTTGACCGCTGCGCCGGGCAGCGCGTCCTTGACGGTCGCCACGAAGATGTCGCCGATCGAGGCGTAGCGGCGACGCGAACCGCCGAGCACCTTGATGACGAGCACCTCGCGGGCACCCGAGTTGTCCGCGACCCGCAGACGGGTCTCCTGTTGGATCATCGGGCCCGCTCCACGATCTCGAGGATCCGCCAGCGCTTCAGCTTCGACAGCGGCCGGGTCTCCATGACGCGCACGCGGTCACCGACGTTGAGGTCGTTCGACTCGTCGTGCACGTACAGCTTCTTGTCGCGCCGCATCGTCTTGTTGTACCGGGGGTGACGGACACGCTCGGTCACGGTGACGATGGC
>CAYSCB010000444.1:0-2372 GCA_964429335.1 uncultured Aquihabitans sp. | reverse complement strand
CCACGCCGCGCGCAGCTCACGCGGCAGGACGAGATCGGCCCACGCCTCGCACAGCAGCACCCCGTCGACGACCTGCTCGATGTCGGCCGATGCCCCCTCGCGGAGGACGATCTCGTAGGCACGATGTCGCTCCTCGCGCACCGCGAGGTCGAAGCTGCGTGGCGGGCCGCTCCACCAAAGATGCGCGCCAGGATCGAAGTGCCCGAGTGCCTTCCGGGGAGCGAGGCGCCACAACCTCGACGGCACCGCGTACGGCCGACGACCCTCGGTCCAGGACCACGTCACCGGCACCTCGATGACCACCTCGGCACCTGCCGCATCGAGCAGCTCGACCGCGCTGTGAAAGAGCGGTTCGCGCCGGCCCGACTCGTACGCCGTGATGTTCGGACGCGCGACACCAGAGCGTTCCGACAGCTCGACCTGGGTCAGACCGCTGGCCACCCGGGCCACACGCAACGCGGAAGCGAACTCGATCACGACATGTATCGTAGTCGATACGTTCAGGCGATCACCATCGCCAGTTGATTCGCTCGCGAGTCCGCTTGATCGGTCGGCCCACGCGCTCGAACGTGAGCTCCGGCGCGAAAGGACCCCAGGCAGGTACCCCGCGACGAGGGCGAGCCGACAACGGTGCTTCCCGGATGGGGTCCAGAGACCTCCCTGGCAGTGGCATTCGCGGGTCCCCGAGGCCGCGCAGGAGGTTGGACAAGGGGGTCGAGGAGGTTTCCCGGGAGGGAAACCTGCTGGACATCGTGTTCGGCATCGTGCTGGGGTTCCCCGTCACGCCGAGTGACCGCCGGCGCAGTGATCACGCTTCGGCACCGCGAACCCACGTACGTTCGAGGTGTGCTCTACGAGGACGACGTGACCGACGCGGTGTGCGCTGAGCTCGAACGGCGCGGCTGGAGCATCGAGCAGCGGCTTCGCTCTACCGAGCGTGGCGACGACATCATCGCGACGCGGGGCGCGCAACGGTTCATCATCGAGTGCAAGGGCGAGACCAGTTCCAACGTCCGGACGAACCGGTATGGCAAGCCGTTCGATCCTGGGCAGGTGAACTCGCACGTGTCACGAGCGATGCTCCGAGCCATGCGGGTCGTCAGCGAAGGGCACCTTGCCGGCGTCGCCTTCCCCGAGGAGCGCCGACACCGGATCGAGGTCGAGAAGGTCCGCATCGCCATCGAGCGCTTGGGCGTCGTCGTCTGCTGGGTCACGCGGGATGGCATCGCCAAGCTCGACGTTCCCGCCGACATCTCAGTCTAGCCACGATCTTTCATAGGGCTGGTTGAGCGGCTGGGCTGGTGGTCACGCTGAGTGAGCGGAACTGGTGTCGGAGCCGGGCGATGGCTGCGGTGAGGGTGTTGGTCCAGGGCCAGGCGGTGTCGAGGTGCAGGCGTCTGCCGGTGGGTGTGATGCGGGCTGCGATGTGGAGGAGCCGGTGACGGATTGTCTTCGGGGTCGCTTTGCGCATGGCGCCTTCGAGGCTGATGCGTTGGGCCCAGGACAGGAGGTCGTGTGCGCACAAGCACAGCTGCATCCAGGTGTCGTTGGCGACGATGTCGTCGAACGGCAGGTTCGCGAGGCCACACGCTTTGGTGTCGCGGATGACGGTTTCGGCACGGGCTCGTTGACGTTGGAACAGCTCGAGACCCGCGATGTCGGCGTCGGTCTGGTTGGTGATGAACGCGGTGTGGCGCATGCCTTCGATCGTGTCGAACAGGCTGAGCTGCGCTCCGGGGTGCGGGCGTTCTCGACGCACGATCAGCCTGGTGTCCTCCGGCCAGGCTTCGAGGTCGACCAGGTCGGTGATCTCGACGACTTGGGCGCCGTCACGAGCCTCCCCGTTGCCGTCACGAGCCGGGCGCCAGGTGTCGTCATCAACGCACGGAGAGCGTCGCGGACTCGTCCATCGATCGGGTATCCGATCGAGAAGCCGAGGTTGCGGTGGACGCATTCCTCGGTGAGCCAGTGGGACGCTCCCGCAGAATCAGCCCGAACGACGATCTTGCGGGTCCCCAGCTCGGCGTGGTCGTAGCGGCCGTGACCGGCCCGCCACCCCGCCGGTAGCTGCGCGATCGCATCAGCCAGGACCGCGATGTGGTCCTCTGCGCAGTTCGCTCCCGCGTTACCCGGCCGCATCTGACCGGCGAGGACCTCACCGGTCTCCGCCACCATCGCGAGCAGTGGGTGATGGCCGTAGGTGCGCTTGTAGGTCGGCCGGGCGTCCTGTTTGTCAGCCCGGGTGCGGATGATCGTCGCGTCCATGTCGATCACGACGGTGTCACCAGCCGGACCCGCACCCGCAGCCCACGCCCGGGACCTTGCCGCCACACGTGCTGCGGCGATGCCTCGCAGTTCCACTGGACCGATCT
>CAYSCB010000443.1:0-2373 GCA_964429335.1 uncultured Aquihabitans sp. | reverse complement strand
CGACCGCTACACCACCGCCGGCTGCGACACATCCCAGAGCAGCCCGAACCTGTTCACCTTCGCCTACGACTGGCGACTCGACAACGGCGACAGCGGCCGACGACTGGCCGACTTCATGGGCTGCGTGCGCAGGTTCTGGCCCGACCGCGACGTCAACATCGTCACCCACTCGATGGGCAGCCTGGTCGCCCAGCGCTACCTGCTCGACGCCGGTGATGACGCCCCCGTCGACCGGCTGATCACCTTCGGGGCGCCGTGGCTCGGCTCCCCCAAGCTGGTCAACGTCCTCTACACCGGCGACTTCGCCGCCGGTCCGGTCAACGGCCCGGCGGGCATCATCCGCCACATCGTCGGCAGCTTCCCCGCCGCGCACCAGCTGATGGCCGGGCCGTACTACCACCAGCTCGCCACCCGCCCGGTGTTCCGCGAGCTCGGCGCCGACCGCGACCTGGACGGCGTCGACCGCGACGACTTCACCTTCGCCCACCTCAAGCAGATGCTCGACGCCGAGAACCCCACCTTCACCCCCGGCACCGTCGCCGAGTCGTTCCAGACCCAGGCCGGCCAGGCCGACTGGAGCTCGCTCGACACCGACGTGGACATCACCCACTTCGTCGGGCTGCAGGCGGGGCGCAACACGATCGGCACCGTCGTGTACCGCACCCGACCGGTGTGCGACCTGTCCAGCTTCAGCTGCGAACCCCGAACCGTCGTCGAGCAGTCTCTGGTCTGCGGTGACGGCACAGTCCCGCTGGTGAGCGCAGCCCGGGTGGGCCGCGGCCGTGACCTCAACGCGCCCGACGCCGAGATCCAGGTCCTCACCTCGCCGTCCGCCGATGAGAACGGGCGGGCCGAGCACACCGGGATGACGACCAACCCCGCGGCGCTCGGACGTCTCGACCAGCTGCTGGCGACCCCGTCGGCCAAGGACGGACCCGGCACCTACTCGGCACCGCTGGGGGCCGAGGACCAGGACACCGCCAGCTGCGGCGGCTCCGCGAACGGCGCCGGACTCGCCGCCGCCGGCCAGGGGGCCCCGGACCGGGCGCACTCCCTGCGCTACCTCGAGCTGCTGGGCGGCTCCGACGTCACCGTGACCGACGACCTCCGCCACGTCACCCCGATGGCCGACGGCTCGACCGGCACCGTCCCCGGCGTCACCCAGTTCCGCTCGAACGCGGAGGACGCCGGACTCACCACGCTGCCGCTGTCGTCGACGCGCACCTACCGGATCGCGTTCCACGCCACCGGCGACCCCCTGCAGCTCGAGCTGCTCGACGGCACCCAGGACAACCCCACGCGGGCCATGCGCTGGACCGACGTCCAGGTGCCCGAAGGCGCCGCCGAGTTGGAGATGGCGCCGGAGCGCACCCCGGTGCTGCGCGTCGACTCCGACGGCGACGGCGAGGTCGACTCACCGGTGGCCCCGACCGTCGACCTGTCCGGTCCCGCCGCCGCGGACGTCACCGCTCCCGAGCTGACTGTCACCGCCGTCGGCACCGGGGAGGACCGCCGGTACGCGGTGTCGGCCACCGACGACGGCCCCGGGGCCATCGACGTGCTGGTGTCGACCGGCGGCCGGTTCGCCCCCTACGACGGACCGTTCAGCGCCCCGGCGGGCACGACGACGATCCGGGCGTTCGCCACCGACGCGGCCGGCAACCGGTCCCCGATGACCGACGTCGCGATCGGCTCGGTTCCCACCACGCCACTGACCACCGGGACCCGCACCCGCGAGGCCAACCCGCGGGGTTGGAACACCGGTCCGGTCGACGTGGCGCTGCGCGCCGAGGCCGCCGGAGGCGTCGCCTCGGTGACCTGGTGGGCCGAGGGCGCCACCGCCACCGCGCCGAGCACCGTCGCCGGCGACCGGGCGGACGTCGCGGTGACCGCGACCGGGGTCACCCACCTGCGGTTCCGGGCCACCGGCGCCGACGGCACCGTCGAACCGGTGCGCACCCTCACCGTGCGCATCGACGACGACGACCCGTCGGTCCAGCTGCAGACCCCCTACGCCGACAGCACCGTCGCCGACCTCGACCGCATCGCCGGGACCGCCGCCGACGCCACCTCCGCTCCCGCCGAGGTCGACGTCGAGATCCTCGACCCGGACGACCGGGTGTGGGACGGCGACTCCTGGGAGGACGTCGGCGACGGCGAGCACCGGTGGCTGAACGCCACCGTCACGACCGGCCCGGCGGGCACCGCGACCTTCGAACGTCGCTCCGCCAACCCGTCGGGAGCGGACCTGCCTCCCGGCGGCTCCGGCATCGGTCTGCGGGTGACCGCCGGGCCCGGACACCGCGGCGTCACCGGTTCGGAACAGCCCAGTTCTGAACTCCATTCACAGTTCCGGACCTGTTATGCCGCCTT
>CAYSCB010000442.1:0-2382 GCA_964429335.1 uncultured Aquihabitans sp. | reverse complement strand
TCGCCCGTCTCACCCGGCTCGAACGCGCCCACCACGACGACCAGCACCGACTCCGGCGCACCCACGACACCGCCTCTACCCGCGCCGAGCGAGCCTCTGGTCGGGCCGCGCAGATCGAGGGGGTGTTGGAGCGAGTGGTCGACACCCGCAGCGACCGCTTCGCCATGACGGTCGTCGGCCATCGGCACTCCAAGCGGGTCGATGCCGGCGAACACCTCCAACGGCTCATGGCTGACCGGCTCGACCAGACCCCACCCGAGACCAACGGCCCGATCGTCGAGATCGGCACCCTCGCCGGGCTCACCGTCACCGCCCAGGCCGTCACCACCATCGACGACAAGATCCGTCTCACCATCGCCGACGCCCACATCGAAGTCACCTACCCGGCGCTCGACTGGAAGCGCAGCGAACCCGCCAACCTCGTCACCCGCCTCGAACGCCAGATCCAACGCCTGCCCGAAACCCTGACGTCCCTCCAGGCCGAAGCCGACACGGCTCGCGGTGAAGTCGACCGTGCCGCCGCCCGACTCGGCGCGCCGTGGGACCGCGCCGAGGAGCTCGCAGGACTTCGTCGCCGGCAAGGCGAGATCAACGACACTCTCACCGCCGCTGCGAACTCGGAAGCAGTCGAGGCGTCTCCCGCCGCGATCGGTGCAGTGCCACCTTCGGAGCCCCCGCCCCGAAGCGACGGTCTCTCTCTGTGACGTTTCCCTGTTCAGCATGGGCCAAACGGCCTACTCTCGTGACTCATGTGCGACTGGACTTCGACCGAGCGGCCCGGGTGGGTCGGGCCAGGTCGAGGGCTCTGTCGGCGGGGGAGCAGCGGGCGACGGACTCCGGTCCACCCTCCTATCAGCGACCTCCCGGCGGCAGACCATGGGCACGGAGCACTCCGGTAGCGGGAGCGAGCCACCCGGCCAGCGAACGAGGCCCGTTGCGGGCCTCCGACTCCGACCCCTGCCCCCGTGCGCTGACCCCGCGTTCCCGGTCCTGCACGACTACTTCGAGATGGTCTACGGGCCGCTGATCGGTCCCACCTCGACCATGCTGGCCAGAGCGCTGAATCGCCACCTCTCCGATGCCGGTGGCCCGGTCACCGTCTGCCCGATCGAGCTGTCGCTCGAACTCGGCCTGCGGGCCAGCCGCGGCGAGCCGATCGGCACCACATCGCCGTTGACCAAGGCCATCAAGCGCCTTCGAGACCACCGCCTGATCCAGCAGGTTGACTCCGACACGCTTGGTGTTGTGGTCGAGGTGCCACCCCTTTCGCCCCGAGCCCTCAGCAAGCTCCCCGACTCGGTTCGTAGCGCTCACGAGGCGTTCGTCAGAAGGGACGGCAGCTTCTGAGCCCCAGTTCAGGCTGCCGCTGGGCCCCACCTCCCGAGAACACTCGAAGCCACCGTTCACCTGCCGATATTTCATAGGCAGCAACGGGCAGCGTCACGGCCGTCTCGTACAGTCGTGTGGTCGACCGAACGGTCCACGGCCGGGGGAACACATGGACGTCTTCGAGGTACGAGAGCAGCTGGTCAGCGACTACAGGTCGTTCACGGCTGCCTTCGTCGAGCCTCGGGACGAACGAATCGCTGACTTCCTGGATCGCCAGATCCTTGCTGGCGCGCAGTGGCCGGACCCCTGGCTGTCTCTGAATCCGAGCTTCGATACCGGAGGGACGGTGTCGGACCTGGTCCGCGATGGACGCTTACATCCTGAGTGCGAACAGATCTTCCGTGTGAAGCAGCACAGGGACGATCCCGGTCGCGTGGGGCTCACCTTCCACCGGCACCAGGCTGACGCCATAGCTGCGGCGGCGACCGGGCACTCGTACGTGCTGACAACTGGGACCGGCTCGGGCAAGTCCTTGGCCTACATCGTGCCGATCGTCGACCGGGTCTTGCGTGAGCGCGAGCAGGACCCTCGGCGGGGCGTGAAGGCGATCATCGTGTATCCGATGAACGCCCTGGCAAACAGCCAGGTGCTCGAGCTGGAGAAGTTCCTCCAGTACGGATACGGCGACGGTGACCAGCCGGTCACTTTCGCTCGCTACACGGGCCAGGAGAGCCAGGACGACCGTCGGAAGATCCTTGCGGATCCGCCTGACATTCTCCTGACCAACTACGTCATGCTCGACCTGGTGCTGACACGCCCGGACGAGCGTCGCCACCTCATCTCCGCAGCTCAGGGCCTGCACTGCCTGGTTCTCGACGACCTCCACACCTACCGCGGACGCCAATGCCCCGACGTCGCCTTACTGGTCCGTGGGCTGAAGGACCTCTGCCATTCACCGGACCTTCAGGTTTTCGGCACGTCGGCGACGATGGCGTCACGAGGTGCCCGTGCTGAACGATCCGAGGTGGTGGCTTCGGCGGCGGCGCGCCTAGC
>CAYSCB010000441.1:0-2394 GCA_964429335.1 uncultured Aquihabitans sp. | reverse complement strand
GCTCATCGCCGGCGAACGCGCAGCGCTCGCCGCCTCGTCCGGCCTGGTCAACGCAGCTCCCGACGACGCGAGCAAGATGTTCCTCGCGACCCAGACGCTCGCCGAGGCGCGTCACGTCGAGATCTTCACGAAGCGCCTCATGGACCTCGGCGTGAAGAAGGAGGACGTGAACTCGACCGTCGCCGACCTCGCCAACCCGAACCTCGTCAAGTTCGCCGAGGTGCTGTTGGAGAAGGTGTCCAACGGGGACTTCATCGCCGGCGTCGTGGGGCAGAACATCGTGTTGGAGGGCATGGCCTTCTCGGTGTTCGAGCTGCTCGAGGCGACCTCGAAGGACTTGAACCCGAAGTTCGCGCAGACGCTGTCGGGGACGATCGCGGATGAGCGTCGCCACGTCGGCTTCGGCGAGAACCGCATTGGTTCGCTCATCCGTGAGCACCCGGAGCGCAAGGACGACATCGAGCGCATGCAGTCCGAGATGACCTACCACATGCTCGCGACGTTCGCGGATGTGTTCAGCGGCAGCAGCGACACCATGGAGAAGAGCCGCCAGATCGCAGCCGAGCACGGCGAGCTCGACAACGCCGACATGACCTGGCACGGGACCAACCTCGCGACCGCTCCGACGGAGGACATCGAGGCCGTGCTCGCCGACACGGTCCTCGGTGAGTTCAAGACGCGGTTGGGCCGGATCGGGTTGGAGTACCGCTCCCCCAAGACCCCGGTGTGATGCCGGCGCGACCCGCGCCGGACGCGGAGCCGCACCTCCTGGAGGAGGACGAGTTCCTCCGGGAGGTGCACTCCTTCAACTTCTGGTTCGAAGCGGTCAGCGGCTACCTCGACGAGGAACCCTTCGGCCACGATCCCGAGCTCGTCGAGGCGCCGATGGACGACGCTGACCGGGAGGGCCTGATCACCACGCTGTGCAACTACTGCGTCGGTGAGTCCGCTGCATTGGAGGCGTCGAGCGGGCTCATCCGTCTCGCCCCGAACCACCACTCCCGGGTCTTCCTGGCGACGCAGGTCGTCGACGAGGCACGCCACCTCGAAGTGTTCATGCGACGCCTCGAGGATCTGGGTGTCGACGATCCGGAGGCGGAGATCCCCATCCGAGCCAACCAAGGCCTCGAAGACTTCCGCACCCGCCTGCTCGAGCTGGTCGACCGCGGCGACTGGGAGGCCGCCGTGTTCGCGCAGAACGTGCTGTTGGAGTCGATGGAGGACACGGTGTTCCGCTTCCACGAGCAGACCGCGGATGAGATCACCCGACAGGTGCTCGTCGGAGTGGTCGCCGATGAGCGACGGCATCTCGGCTTCGGCGAGAACGACCTGGGCCGGCGCCTCGTGCACGACCCGGACGGGCGCCGTCGACTGGCGGCGGTCCGCGCCGAGCTCGATCCCCTCGTGCTCGGGTCCTTCGAGGGCGTGTACCGGGATCTCGGGATACCGAAGCAGGACCAGCCCGAGCTGGGTCGCCACTACCTCGATGCCGTCGAGCGGTTGGGGCTCACCGCATGAACGAGCCCGTCGCCGACTCGGCGGAGAAGACGATCGTCACGAGCAGGGCCGACGACTCGCCGCGTCGCACCTACGAGCTCGAGGAGACCGGCTTCAAGGAGGTCCCCAAGCGGTGGCGGAAGTTCTACCGCCTCTGGCAGGGTCCCGGCGACGAGCTGGCTCCGAACGAGGTCATCTGCCCCGTGTGCAAGGTCGTCATCCGCTCCCACCGCGAGTTCCGGCCCGGCGATCGGGTGTACTGCATGCCGTGCATGTCGCGGCTCGTCGTCGTCGAGCGCGACGACGGCCGCCTGGAAGCCGACGTCCTCTACTGACTGCTCTCCCGACCCCACCCCACCCCACCCCACCCCGCCCCTCCCCTCCCCCTCCCGAACTCGGCACGTCTCACGTCGATATTCGACGTGAGACGTTCTCGGTACGGCAGTTCACCGTGCGCGTGGCACGTGACACTCGCAGGCCGACCATGATTTCTATAGTATGAACTAGAAGAAATGAGGAGGACATGATGAGCTCCATCACCCCGGACACGACGCTCGCCGACATCATCACCGACCATCCCGATCTGGCCCGCGAGCTCGAGCGCCGCGACCTGGACTACTGCTGCGGTGGACGCAGCACCCTCGCCGCCGCCTGCGGGGAGCTGGGACTCGATCCCGTCGCCACCGCGACAGAGCTCTCGGCGGTGACCACGGCGGCACCTGAGCCCTGGGCTGACCTCGGGGCTGCCGAGCTCGTCGACCACGTCGTGTCGACCCACCACGCGTACCTCCACGAGGAGATGCCTCGCCTGGCCTTCCTCGCGGACAAGGTCGCAACCGTTCACGGGGCGAACCACCCGGAGCTCGCCGAGGTCCGGGACACCTTCGCCGAGATCCG
>CAYSCB010000440.1:0-2396 GCA_964429335.1 uncultured Aquihabitans sp. | reverse complement strand
CCAGGACCTTGTGCCCGTTCTCGAGCTCGACCCGGAACATGGCGTTGGGGAGCGGTTCGATGACCGTTCCTTCCAAGACGATGGCGTCTTCCTTGGGCTTGGGCAGGGCTGTTCCTCCTGATGGATCCCCGGAGGGGCGGATCGCACGGCGCGTGCGGGCATGGGTCCCGAGCGGCCGACGGGCAAATATATGCCAACGGTCCCGCGCGATCAAAGGCGCCCCGAACCGAAGTGGGTTCGGAACAAATCCGCCGGGATCTGTTGACGTGACCGTCGCACGGGAGAAGGCTCGCAACGACGACCGAAGACCGAGGTGGCCAGGACAGGGGGGCCAGCCATGGGACGGAGCCGGGGGGAACCGATCCGTCGTTGCACCTCGCAGGCCGGCGCGGGGATGGTGGAGGTGCTCGTCGCCATCGTCCTCGCTTCGGTCACCGTCGTCGCCCTGGCCCAGGCGCTTCTGACCCTGGTCGTGACGAGCGGCTCGACAGCCGACCGCCAGCAGCTCGCGGCGACGGTCAACGGCTACGGCGAGTCCCTCAAGCAGGTCGGGTGGATCGCATGCGGTGACACCCCCGCACCCGGCGCCCAGGCCTACGCGGACGAGGAGGCCGCTTCCGCCGCGCCGTTCCACGCACCGCACGGCGTGACGCTGTCGGTGACGCGCGTCGAGTTCTGGAACGACGCATCGGCGTCGTTCCAGGACACGTGTCCGGGCGACGGAACCGGAGCGCAGCGCGTCAGCGTGCGAGCCGCTTCCAGCCGCGGGACGATGACCGCACAGGTGGTGAAGGTGCCGTGGTGAGCAGTGCCGTGGCGAGCAGTGCCGTGGTGAGCACATCGTCGACCTCCGTCCGGCGCACCGATGGCCGCGGGCAGGCCGGCATGACGCTCGTCGAGGTGCTGCTGAGCATCGGGTTGAGCACGATGATCGTGGTCCCCCTGACGATGTGGGGCGTGTTCGCCCTCGCCCAGGAGGGTCGCAGCCACGACCTGATGCAGCGCACCGCCGCGTCGGCGTTCATCGACACCTGGTTCGCGAAGGACGTCGCCGGTGCGCTGGAGGTGACGACGTCGGCCGGGACCGACTGCTCCCCTGCCCCGTCGGGCACGACGCGGGTGGTGCTGGTGCTCCGCTCGGGCGATGACCCGTTGTTCCGCACGACCTACGTGGAGGTCACGCGGACCACGCCGTCGGGTCACACCGAGACCGTGCTGATGCGGCGTCGCTGCGTCGACGGCGGCGCGATGGTGAGCCAGAACCGGCTGGGGAGCGTCGTTCCCGGATCCGGTGGCGCATCCTGCTTCCCCGCCACCGGAGCCGACGCATGTCGTCGCGTGCAGTTGACGACGACCGCTGTCGGATCCTCGGACCCGATCGTGGTGACCGCCACCCGCCGCGTCGACACCGACCCGGTCACCGGCGGGGCGACCGGCAACCGGCCACCCAGGGCGGTGATCGTCACCGACCGGACGTCGATCCCCAAGGGGGGCACCGTCAACTTCTCCGGTGCCTCGTCGACGGACCGCGAAGGGCCGATCGCGTCGTGGGACTGGGAGTTCCCCGGCGGCCAGACCCGCTCCGGTGCGAGCCAGTCGTGGTCGTTCACCCACGCCGGGCAGTACCCGGTCGTCCTCACCGTGACCGACGCAGCGGGCGCCACGAACACGACGTTCGTCACGATCACGGTCATCAACCAGGTCCCGGTCGCCGTCGGGGCCGTCACCCCGACCACCGGTGACCTGTCGACCACGTTCACCTTCGACGCCAGCGGTTCGAACGACCCCGACGGCCACGTCGTGTCCTACACGTGGAACTTCGGCTCGGGATCGACGCCGACCACCACGGCACCGGTCATCACCCACCAGTTCCCACCCGGCACCACACTCGGTCTCCGCAACGTGGAGCTGATCGTCACCGACGACGACGGGGACTCCTCCTCGACGACGATCTCGGTGACCATCTCCGGTCGGCCACCCACCGCCGCCATCACGTTGACCTCTGATCAGCAACCATCGGATCCGGGTGGCTCGTCACCCGTGCTGGGTGTCGTCGGACCGGGGGGTTCCACGCTCAACGTGAACCTCGTCCCCGTCGCGAACGATCCCGACGTCCAGGACGGCCGAGTCACAGCCTGGTCATGGACCGTCAGCAGGTCGGGCGCAACGCTCTTCACGTCGTCGGTCGAGAAGCCGACGATGCCGATCACCGCAGCGCTCGGACCGGGCACCTACGACGTGTCGCTGACGGTCACCGACTCCGATCACATGACAGCGACCGCGACCCGCCAGTTCCGTGTCGCCCCCCCGGCGCCCGCCATGCCTTCATGGGGTGGGAGCGGCACGTGGGTGGTGTCCTGGACGGCGATCCCCGGAGCAGAGTCCTACACGGTCGT
>CAYSCB010000439.1:0-2397 GCA_964429335.1 uncultured Aquihabitans sp. | reverse complement strand
CTTGGTTACCCAGGGCGCACCGTTGCCGCGTTGACCGTTCCGGCGCTGGGTCAGTTCGATGACGACGAAGCTCTCGAGGTGGTGGTCCAAGTTGCGCTCATTGCGCCAGCCCAGCTGGCTGCTGGCTACTACGGCGACAGCTGCAACGTCGTGGTCGTGCTCGACGGTCGCACCGGCGACGTTCAATGGGTGCTGGACGGAGGCCCCGCTGCGTCGTCGATCAGTCCGCTCGTCCTCAGCCGGCCTGACGGCATGGCTGTGCTGTGCGCCTGCGTGGCGTCTCGCACAGACGGCGGTGACGCTGAGTACGCGCTGTGGTATCCGGCGCTGGACCGAGTCGAGCTGCTCGCCATCGGTGCCCAAGGCGCGTCGACTCCGAGCCTGGTGAACACCCCGGACGGCGATGTTGACCTGCTGGTGGCGATGTCATCGCTGACTCCATCTCAGTCCCCAGGACAGGGCAGATCGAAGGTCGCGCGGATACGACTGGGCAAGGGAGCCGCGATCTGGAGCGGCTACATGAACCTCCGTTCTGACCAATAGCCATCATCAGCCACCGGGCGTCCACCTTGGTGTGCTGAGGTGCGCTGACCGTTGTGGCGCCGCTCACACCTGTCGGTAGGCGACGTGCAGACTGTTCTGATGCGATCCGCATCGTCGTGGTTCCGGATGTGCCGATGAGACGGTTCGGGACCGATGCGATGGCGACGCTCCCGCCCGACACCCGTCGAGCACGGTCGTTCCGGCTGCAACCGACGCCGACCGGTGTCGTCGTGGCCGTCGCTCTCGTGCTGTTCCTGCTCGTCGGACCCGACGTGGCCGACCCGGACATGGCGGGCTTCATGTGGGCGGCCATCCTCGGACTGCTCATCGTGGGCGTGTTCTGGCCGTGCGCCACCGTGCTGCTTGTCCGGGTGGCCGCGGCGAGCGGGCCGCTGGCCACGGGCGTCAGTGCGCGGCCCGGCAGGGTCGGGGCCGCGATACAGGTGCCGCTCCGACTGGGCGCCCGGTTGTCGGAGGTGTCGCTGCGCTGGATCGACGCTGCGGAGATCGCCCATGTCGCCGCCGGTCCGGCCGACCGGGTCGACCTGCCGATGACGCCGGTGCGTCGAGGCGAGTTCGAGCGACTGCGGGTCCGGGTGGGCTGCGACGCTCCGTTCGGGCTCGTCGTCGCA
This sequence comes from uncultured Aquihabitans sp., assembly GCA_964429335.1. Lineage (GTDB taxonomy): Bacteria > Actinomycetota > Acidimicrobiia > Acidimicrobiales > Microtrichaceae > Dermatobacter. Next base: position 1,222 of record CAYSCB010000439.1, on the reverse strand, counting down.
TCACGGGCGATCGATGTGCCGCTTGCCCGCCCGCTGCTCGTCGGGCCCGCCACACCGGTGTCGGTCGATCTGCCGGAGCCCGAGACCGGCGGGCATGGCCAGCTCACGGTCACCGCGGTCGGTCACGGCGGCGACACCATCCGCTCCGTCCGACCGTACGTGACCGGTGACCCCGCCCACCTCGTGCACTGGCCGAGCACCGCCCACACGGGAACCCTCGTCGTGAGGGAGCTGGAACCACCCGCGGACCGTGCCGTCGCGGTCGTGGTCGACCTCGGTGTGGCGGCCGGTGGCCCCGATGGGGTGGATGTCATGCCCACCACGTCGCTGCAGCCTGATGAGCTCCCCGTCGAGAACGCCGTCGCACGAGCAGCCGCCGCGGTGGCGACGCTGCGCGCACGTGGCGTGCGTGTCCTGCTGTGCACCGCGGAACCGGCCGTCACCGTCGAGGAGGTCGGCGACGACGGCACCGCCATGACCCGACTTGCACGGGCCACGACCGGAGCACCCGGCGCGGTCCCGCCCGGGTGGTCGGTCATCCGCTTCGCCCCCACGACGGTCGGGAGCGACGATGCCTGAGGCGCGGTCCGGTACGGCCGGTCGGAGCTCGTCGCTGTGGCCGCAACCGACCGAGGACCGCCGTCGGCTGGGGACCCCGCTCACCGTCGTCGTGGCGGTGCTGTTGGGCATCTCGTTCCGCGCAGCGCTTGCGACGATGAGCCTCGAGGGCAGAGGGACCCTGTTCATCGAGCTCGCATCGGTGACCGCGGTGGTCGCGACGCTGCTCCTGCGATCGATCCCGCTGCGGTGGGTCGTCCGCACCTACTCGCTGCTCGGGGCGTTCCTGGTGATCCGCTTCGGCTGGCTCGCGAACGATCCCGGTGTCGAGGCCGCCGGCGGTGCGTTCGTGTGGGCGATCTGCGTCGCGGTCGCCCTGGCGCTGTGTCCGACCCCCGACACCCGCGCCGAGACCGCCCCACGACCGGGCCGCGGCGCCCAACGGTCCGGTCCCCCCGACTCGTCGGCCACCCGCTCGGTCTCCCGCTCGGCCACCCGCTCGGTCTCCCGCTCGGCCGATGCCGATGGCCGCCGACCGGCGTCGTTCGGCTCCGTCGTCCGCAACGTCGTCGCGGTCGCCGTGCTCGTCGCCGCGGTCACCGCGATCGTCGGACCCCTCGCCGGACGGCGGGCAGGGTGCGCTCCGTCCAGCGGAGCCGCACCC
>CAYSCB010000438.1:0-2407 GCA_964429335.1 uncultured Aquihabitans sp. | reverse complement strand
GGCGGCCGGGAGCTTCGCGACGAGACGCGCACCGCTGCGGGAGCCGACCCTTGCTGCGATGCCTGTCAGGCCGACCGCCGCGCTCTCTGACAGCCCCAGCACCGCGAGCACCACCGCGGTGCGCTCGTCGACGGTGGACTGGTCGTGGCCATAGATCAGGCCGATGCCCATGATGAGCTCGGACAGCCGTCCCATGCTGTAGGTCGCGTCAGCACCCACGCTCGCAGCAGCGACGGTGAAACCGGCCACGGGCGCTGCGGCTGCTCCGCCGGCGACGGCGCCGCCGATCGCCAGCTCACGGGCGCATCGCCGGATCAGGAGATCGGCCAGCTCGTCGGCAGAAGCATCGGGCGCGTCGGCCCGGAGGCACGAAACGGCCTCGACGACAGCGGGGTAGCGCTGGTCCACGAGTCGCCCCACGATGGGGGCGAGAGCGTGCTCATCAGGTCGCCGTCGGGCCACGGCGTCACGCTAGCCCTGAGGTTCGTGGAACGGATGCGGCGTGATGAAACGGGGGCGGCCCGCCGACAGGGACGGTACCTGCGACGCGGGCCACCCCCGAGAACGTGGAGACGTGGGGCTCAGGGAGCCGGGAGATAGGCCTCCGCCCGTCGGCGGCGCTCGTTGGTCCGGCGCTTCCAGAAGGTCTGCTTCCAGTGGCGGACGCGGCGCTGGGGCCGCCTCACGGACCGGGACTCGGGCGTCTCGTGCTCCTCGGTGTAGCCGTGGGTGGCGTGCGGAACCTCGGGGACCAGGTGGTCGCACTCGCCGTCGATCATGGCGACGTGCAAGGACTGGTTCACGTTCCGACGAACCCTGCGGTGCTCCGCTTTGCGGAGATCGCGCTCCTCCTGCAACGCAGAAGTGGCTCCGGACCGACGAGTGCGGTGACGGTTGGACATCAGCACCTCCCTGGATCGGGGTTGGCCTGACCGGCGGTCTGCCTGGGTTGTCACGGACTGGATGCGCCCGGTCCGTCCAAGTAGGGGACACCCTCGCCGGCGCGTTGTCAAGGACCTCCGCGACCGGGGGACGTGGCGTGAGCGTTCGCATCCACCGCGGCGTCCTCCCCGGAGACCGAGCTCTCGTCTAGTTTTGTCACTGTGACGAAACCATGGGGTGGGGTGGAGGAGTGGGGGGACGCCGACGAGCGGGACGGTGCCGGACGACCACGGTGCCGTTGGTGCGGCCGTCGACTGCCGCCGCCGTCCGCGACGGGACGTCCGAGGAGGTACTGCCGTCGGAGCTGTCGGCAGCGCGCGTTCGAGGCACGTCGTCGCCTCGGTGAGCTGTCGTGGGCTGAGGATCGGCTCAGGGAGCACCGTGTCACGGCTGACGAGCGCTACGTGGCGTTCGCTGCGCTGGCGGACCTGGCCACAGAGCTCATGGCGGACGTCGAGGACCAGCGGGCCTGGGACGATGCCACCAGGGACGAGCACGTCCAGCGGCTGGCGGCGCTGGTCGAGGGCCTCGCTCCGTTCCTCGGCTGAACGCCGGAAATCGTGATTATGTCGGGTGGTGCACCCCGACCCCACGTCCTCCCAAGACGGGGGCCGGAATCGACACATCTTGTCGATTCCGGCCCCCGTTTTGGGAGTGGGACGGGGAACTGCGTCAGCTGCGCAGGCGGATGACCAGCACTGGGCACGGTGCGTTGTGCACGACGTGGCTGCTCACGGATCCGAGCAGCGCACGACGGATCGCGCCACGCCCCCGGGAGCCGATGACGATCACGTCGACGTCGAGCTCCTTTGCGGCGTCGACGATCGCGAGTCCCGGCTCACCGGTCTCGATCCGACGCGTGAGCGGGAGGTCCTCCCCCAGCGCCGCGACCGTGTCGTCGATGCATCGATCGGCCTCCTCCTTGGCGGCGGCCCACGCGGCGTCGACCACCTCCGGCGTCGCCATCCCACCGGCGAAGCCGGACTCCATGCCCGAGGAGACGACCGTCGGCGTGTGGACCACTGACAGCAGGATGACCTCACTCGGCGCATCGAGCAGCCCGAGGCCACGGGTGGCGGCCTCCACCGCGTCGTCGGATCCGTCGGTGGCGACGAGGACCTTCACAGCGCTCTCCTTCCGCAGCCTTCAGCGCCCGAGGCTACCGTCCTCCCAGCGGTGGGTCCGTCGCCACTCCACGACGGGCACCATCCGCCGCTCGCGCCGCCGTCTTTGGTATTACAGTCTCGTGACGATGGGATGGGTGATCGAGAGGGGAACCGGGGGGCGGAGCGGAGGGAGGAGGCGGAGATCCGCTCCCGATGCGTTGCGAGGTCGGCGCCACCGCTGGCCCCGGACGGTTCCCGCCGCAGCGCTGCGTGGATCGGAGCTGATCCACCTCGGCGGTGGCGAAGCGATCCCCTGCCCCGACGCGGAGACGCTCCCGTTGCGTCCCGCCGCAGCGCGT
>CAYSCB010000437.1:0-2417 GCA_964429335.1 uncultured Aquihabitans sp. | reverse complement strand
GCACGACGGTGCCACCGACGCCGAGGATCGACCAGATCGCCCAGCTCTGGGTGTTCACGTGGAAGAACGGCAGCGACGCCAGGTAGACGTCGTCGGCTTCGAGCTGGATGTTCGTCGGGTTCACCTTCGCCGCCCACAGCGCGTTGGCGTGGGTGTGCACCACGGCCTTCGGTTTGGAGGTGGTGCCCGAGGTGAACAGGATCCCGGCCGGCAGCATCGGGTCGCGCTCGCGATCCGGGACGCCGGACGGGTCGCCGTACAGCGAACCCCAGCCGTCACGTCCGTGGGCGAGCTCGTCGTCGGTCGCCGGGACGCCGGAGTTGTCGTCGGTGACGACGATCCAGCCGAGGTCCGGACCGGCCTCGGCCACGAGCGCGGCGTAGCGCGGCTGGGTGATGGCGCCGACGCAGCCGGTGTGGGTGATGAAGTAGTCGACCTCCGCCGCGACGCTGCGGGTGTTGGTGGTGACCGCCACCGCGCCGAGCCGGGAGCATGCGTACCAGCCGATGACGGCCTCGGGGCAGTTCTCGGCGTGGATGAGCACCATGTCGCCGATCCCGACGCCCCGCGCCGCGAGTCCGGCAGCGACCGCCCTGGTCGACTCGGCGAACTCGGCGTAGGTCCACGTCCGCGACGCGCCGTCCTTGGGCTCCCAGATCAGGAACGCCTTGTCGGGCTGGTGGGTCGCCCAGTGGTCGATCAGCCACGGGATGTCCTGACCCTGGAACTGGTAGGCGGCGACGCGGGCCGCGTCGATCGTCGGTGCATCAGGCATGTGGACGGGTCCCCCGGGGTGATCGGTCAGACCCGACGATATGTCACCCGTTCTGTTGTGCAGAACCAGACGGATCCGTCTGGTTCTGCACAACAGAACGGTGAGGGGGCACCGCGGCGGCGATGTCGGCGAGCACCTCGGGGTTCGCGAGCGCGGTCGTGTTGCGGACGGGGCGTCCGTTGACCGTGTCGGCGACGGCGAGCTCGGCGAGCTTGCCGGAGCGGGTGCGGGGCAGATCCGCGACCGCGACGATCACAGCTGGCACGTGCCGCGGGGTGCAGCCGCGCCGGACACGGTCACGGATCTCGGACTGCAGGTCGTCGGTCAATTCGACACCGACCGCCAACCGCACCAGCAGTACGATCCGCACGTCGTCACCGACCTGCTGGCCGAACACGAGGGACTCCTCGACCCCGTCGACGCGTTCGACCTGCCGGTAGATCTCGGCAGTGCCGATGCGGACCCCACCCGGGTTCAGCGTCGTGTCGGACCGGCCGTGTATGACCATGCCGCCGTGGCCGGTCCAGGTGGCGAAGTCACCGTGGGCCCACACGCCCGGGAAGCGCTCGAAGTACGCAGCGCGGTACCGCGGACCGAGCCCGTCGGCCGGAGCGTCGGGAGGGCCGCCGTCGGAGGTACCGCCGTCGGGCTCGTCGCCCCAGAACCGCAGCGGCATCGACGGGAACGGCTGCGTGCACACGAGCTCACCCCGCTCGCCGACGCCCGCCGGGGTCCCGTCGTCGCGGAACACGTCGACGGCCATCCCGAGTGCCGGCCCCTGGATCTCACCGGCCCAGACCGGCAGCGTCGGATCGCCCAGCACGAAGCATCCGCAGAGGTCGGTGCCGCCCGAGATCGACGCGAGGTGCAACCCGTCGGGACCGACCCCGGGCGCCACCGCGTCCATCACCCAGTCGAAGCCCTCGGGCGACAACGGCGACCCGGTCGACGCGATGGTCCGCAGCGTGGACAGGTCGGTGCTCTCGGCAGGGCGGTACCCCGAGGAGCGGACGGCGTCGAGGAACTTCGCCGACACGCCGAGCAGGTGGAGACCCTCCGCTGCGACGAGATCCCACAGGCGCTCCGGGCCGGGGTGGGCGGGGTTGCCGTCGTAGAGCACGATCGTGGCGCCCGACGCCGGGACCGACACGAGCCAGTTCCACATCATCCACCCGCAGGTCGTGAAGTAGCAGACCCGGTCCCCCACCCGGATGTCGAGGTGCAGCTGCTGCTCCTTGGCGTGGGTCAGCAGCACGCCCCCGGCGCGGTGGACGATGCACTTCGGCACACCGGTGGTGCCGGAGCTGAACAGCACGTACCACGGGTGGTCGAACGGGAGCGGCTCGTAGTGGGCCGCGGCGCCGTCGTGGGGCGACAGCCAGTCCTCCCACAGCACCGTGGGTCCGCCGGACGACGGACCGGGCAGCGATGTGAGGGACGGATCGTCGTCGAGGAACGGCACCACGACGACACGCCGCAACGTCGGCAGTCCGTCGATGACCGTCGCCAGCTCGTCCATCCGGTCGAACGGCCTGCCGCCGTAGGTGTAGCCGTCGGCGGCGACGAGCACCGTCGGGGAGATCTGCGCGAACCGGTCGAGCACGCCGTCGGCACCGAAGTCCGGCGAGGCCGACGAGAAGAC
>CAYSCB010000436.1:0-2445 GCA_964429335.1 uncultured Aquihabitans sp. | reverse complement strand
TGGGTGTCGTGGCCGAGCTCATGGACCTGGTCTGTTCGGCCGAGACGGCGGTCCTGGGGTCGGCGATCAGGGAGCGGTTCGGCGAGGAGGTTCAGCCCCTGCGGTTGGGCGTGGACGTCGACGAGTGCGTCGCCACGTTCCGCACCCTCCAGGGCGCCGAAGCCTGGGCAGCCCACGGCGGGTGGATCAGCACGGCTCACCCCGTTCTCGGGGCGAACACTGCCCACCGCTTCGATGCAGCATCCCGGGTCACCCAGGAGCAGGTCGAGCGGGCCGGACCCATCCGTGAGCGGATCCGCCGCGCAGTGCTGGACGCAACTTCCGATGGCACCGTCCTGCTCGCCCCGGCCGCGGCTGGTCCCGCCCCGATCCGCGACGGATACGGGCCCGAGGCCGAACGCATCCGCGCCGACACGTTGCGTTCCACCGTCGTCGCGAGCCTGGCCGGTGTCCCGGTCGTCGTGGTCCCGACCGACGGCGTGGTGGACGATCGCGTGGAGGGCGATCGCGTGGTGGACGGCGTCGGACGCCTCCCGCTCGGCCTCGCGCTGATGGGTGCCCCGGGCACCGACCTGGCCCTGCTCGACCTCATCGCCTGACCGTCGCACCGCAACCCCCGACGAACTTGTAGCCAGCGGGTCCTGTGGTGACCGCTCAGCTACAAGTTCGGTGGGGGTCGCAGGTCGGTGGGGGTCGCAGGTCGGTGGGCAGCGCGCGTCAGGCGGGGATCCAGGTGCCGTGGAACCCGAACGGCACACGGACCGGGAGCTGCACCTCGCCGACCGGGCCCGCGGCGACGTCCTGCGCGTCGAACACCGCCAGCGAGGAGCGGTCGGTGCGGCGATCCCACACGAAGGTCATCACCCAGCCGTCGCCGTCGGGTCGGCTGCCCTCGGCCGGGACGAAGAACGGCTCGCCTCCACGGAGGGACGGCCCCGGATCCCACAGGTCCTCCTTGCCGGTGCGCAGATCGAGGTGGCAGATCCCGGCGAGCTCGAAGCCGTGGTCGCTGTCGGGCGTGGTCGTCGTCACGAACCAGCCGTGACGGGTCGATCGACCGGTGCGGCGACGGTCGTGGCTCGGCAGGTCCATCGCCCGGTCGTGGAGCTGCCGTTCGGCGAAGGTGAGCGACGGCCCTGCTGTGCCGATTCGCCACTCGGTCAGGTACGTCGGCACCAGGTCGCCCTTCGGGCCGAAGGCCTGGTCGGCACGGTGGACCCTCAACACGACGTCGTCACCGTCACGGTGCGCGTTGTAGCCGTGGAACGCGAACGACGGTGGGACGTCCACCCACCGGATCGAGTCCCCGGAGCCGTCGAGTGGCATCACCCCGATCCGACTCGGACCGTTCGGATCCCAGTGGAACGGGATCGGCGAACGCCCGGTCGGATCGGGGCCGAACATCACCGGGCCGATCCAGAACACGGCGTCACGGTCGGTGATGGCGAAGTCGTGGATCATCGTCGCAGCATCGACGGCGATCGGGCTGACCACGTCGAGGGTGCCGTCGGGTGCCGCCGCGTAGTAGGTGAGCGCGGGACGCAGGAACTCGTAGCCGAAGAAGTGCATGCGACCGGTGTCGGGATCGACCTTCGGGTGCGCGGTCATCGTCGGGCCGAGCTTGCCGCCGAAGTCGAACGGACCGACCGTCGACAGGTCCTGCGGGGACAGCTCGAACGGCCAGCCCACCTCGCCGAGGCTGAGGAGCCGCCCACCGTGGTGCACCAGCGCCACGTTGCTCTGGTTGTTCTCCTTGCCGGGCACGCCGCCGAACTCCATGAGCCCCTTGCCCGACTGCTGCAGGGGGGTGCGGACGTAGCGGTTGCGGTACCACTGGGCCTTGCCGCGATCCAGACGGACGCCGTGGACCATCCCGTCGCCCAGGAACCAGTGGAGGGCGTCGCCAGTCGCCGGGTTCGAGCCGTTGCGGACGAACAGGCCAGACAGCTCCGCGGGGAGCTTCCCCGTCACGGCGAGATCGGTGAGGGTCTCCTCGGTGTGCACCGGAGCGAAGTTGCCCTGCACCCAGTAGGGCCGCGACGGATCGTATGGCGTCTGGGGGACCGTCGTGGTGGGCGTGGTGGACGTGGTGGTCTCGGCACGGGATCGCACGCCGGTGCCACCGTCCGCTGAACAGGCGGCGACCGTGAGCGCTCCGAGCGTGGTGAGCATCGTCCGTCGATCCATGGTTCCCCCTGTCGGCCGGAGTCCGACCCTACGCTGGGCCTGATGAGTGACCCCATGCTGACCGACGACGAGCTCCTCGCGGCGGCGGACATCGCCAGGCGCACCTGGTGGATCTACCTGATCACGGGGATCGCGTGGTTGCTGCTAGCGTTCGTGGTCCTGACCGTCGATGCCGGCAGGGTGTGGACCGTCTGGATCCTGGCTGCGGTCGCGTTTATCATGGGCAGGATGTTGGAGCTCGTCCTCGCGGTGATTGTG
>CAYSCB010000435.1:0-2448 GCA_964429335.1 uncultured Aquihabitans sp. | reverse complement strand
CGTGCCAACGACGAGGTGCGGACCGAGACGCGACAGCTCGCCGGGGCCCTGCGCGACAACTCCGTGCGAGGCACCTGGGGAGAGGTCCAGCTGCGGAGGGTGCTCGAACAGGCCGGCATGGAACGCCACGCCGACTTCGTGGAGCAGGGGCCACGGTCGAGCGTCGGTGGTGACGGAGATGACCGCTCCGGTCGGCCGGACGTCGTGGTGCGACTCCCCGACGGGCGATCGGTCGTGATCGACTCGAAGGTCCCGCTCGACCGCTACCTCGACGCCGCCAACTGCGACGACGACGACCTCCGCTCGGACCTGCACGTCGCGCACGCGAAGTCCGTCGCCACGCACGTCATGGCGCTGTCACGGCGCGACTACCACTCGCTGGTCCCGGGATCGGTCGACCTCGTGGTCATGTTCCTCCCCGCCGACTCGTTCCTCGCCGCGGCGCTGTCAGCGCAGCCCTCGCTGGTGGACGAGGCGTGGTCCAGAGGCGTCGTGCTGGCGTCGCCGTCGACGCTCATCGGGTTCCTGCGCGGTGTCGCGCTGGGATGGCGTGAGCAACGCATCGCCGAACAGGCCGAGGAGATCGCACGGACCGGGCGTGAGCTGCACGAGCGGTTGTCGGTCTTCGTCGGCCACCTCGACAAGCTGGGCTCGTCGCTCGAGCGTTCCGTGGTGGCGTACAACGCGGCGGTCGGTTCGATCGGCTCGCGAGTCATCCCACAGGCCCGACGCTTCGAGGACCTGGGTGCGGGCTCGAGCCGGTCGATCGACACGCCGCGCACCGTCGACGCCGGGCCGCGTGCGGTCGCCGCGGCCACCGTCGGATCGGGAGCCACGGCAGACTCCTCCGATGCTGTTCCCAACGAAGCGTCGCCGTCGACGCCGTGAGCTGTTCGACGCCGGGTTCACCGATGCCTGGCGCGACCTGTGCGCCGCACGGTTCGCCTGGTGGGAGGATCTCGACGACGGGGAGCGCGTACGCCTGGAAGCGGTCGCGCTCGGGTTGATCGCCGGAGCGGACTGGGAGCCTGCGAACGGGTTCACCCTCACCGAGGAGATGCAGGTGCTGATCGCCGCACAGGCGGCGCTGCTCACGGTCAACCTGCCGTTCGAGGACCCGTATCAGGACGTGCACGCGATCATCGTGCACCCGACGACGGTCGTGCTCGACGGCGAGCACTCCCAGGTCGGCGGCGTGGTCTCCGACGACCCGATGCCGATCCTCGGCCAGGCCGAGTACCACGGTCCGGTGCTGGTCGCGTGGGACGAGGTCGCCGACGACGTCGTCCACCACGGCGACGGACGCAACGTCGTGTTCCACGAGTTCGCGCACAAGCTCGACATGCTCGACGGCACCTCCGACGGCACGCCGCCGATGGACGCTGGTCTGGCGTCGCGGTGGGTCGAGGTCTGCACCCGTGTCTACGAGGCGGTCGTCGTCGGTGAAGGCGGTTCCGTGCTCGATCCGTACGCGGGAGTCAACCCCGCCGAGTTCTTCGCGGTCGTGACCGAGGCGTTCTTCGACGACCCTGCCGGGCTGCGTGACGAGCACCCCGACCTGTACCGCTGCTTCTCCGACTTCTACGGGCAGGATCCCGCGTCGTGGCCGTCTGCCGCCGGGTGATCCGACCGGCGACCCGCTTCGTGTCAGGATGCAGCGATGAGCCGACCCACCTTCCCTTGTTCCGCCGCGTTCCGCTCGTTCGGTCTGCTGCTCGGTGCGCTCGCGCTCGCCGGGTTGATCGCTGCGTGCGGCGACGACTCGGGTACCACGGCGAAGAAGCCGACCACGACCACCGTGCCCGCGAAGGGTGCGGGGACCTCACCGGGGGGCCTCGCCGGAACCTCGTGGAGCCTCGATGACGCGGTCGAAGCAGCGTCGGTGCCGACCCTCGACTTCTCGACCGACGGCAAGGTGTCGGGATCGACCGGCTGCAACCGCTTCGCCGGTACCTTCACCCAGAACGGCGACGAGCTCAGCATCGCGCTGGGACCGATGACGAGGGCGGCGTGCGTCTCCGAGGCTGCGACCGGCCAGGAGCAGAAGATCATCACCGCGCTCGGAGAGGTCCGTGCAGCGCAGATGGGTGACGGCACCCTGACGTTGCGTGACGGCGAGGGCAAGGACCTGTTGACCTACTCGACGGTCTCGGGCCAGCTCGCCGGGACGTCGTGGAAGGTGATCGGCGTCAACAACGGGCGACAGGCGGTCGTGAGCTCGGCGCTGACCGAGAAGCTGACGCTCGAGTTCGGCACCGACGGCACCGTCAGCGGCAACGGCGGCTGCAACACCTTCCGTGGGACCTACACCCAGGACGGCGACAAGGTGACGTTCACCGACATCGCCTCGACCATGATGGGATGCGCACAGGACGTCGCCGACCTCGAAGCCCAGTACCTCAAGGCCCTGGAGGCGTCGACGGTCGCCACCCGTTCGGGCAACACGTT
>CAYSCB010000434.1:0-2465 GCA_964429335.1 uncultured Aquihabitans sp. | reverse complement strand
CGGAACCGCTTGGAGACGTCGTCGACGACGATCTGGCTCATCAGATCTCCTCGATGACGTCCGCGGCTCGCCGGGTGAACACCCACCAGCCGAACACGAGCGTGGCGAACGACACGACGAAGGTGTAGGCGATCTGGCGGAACGTCGGGAACTCGAGCAGGTACATCACCTGCCGCGACTGGACGACGTACTGCGTCAACGGGCTCAACTCGACGATCGCACGCACCGGGACGGGCCCGATCTTCTCGGGGACGTCGGTCAGCTGGTACACGATCGGTGTCCCGTAGAACAGGATCTGCATGCCGATGCCGACGAGGTAGTTCACGTCGCGGTAGATGACGTTGTAGAGGCTCGCGATCATGCCGAGGCCGAGGGCGAACGCCATCGTCTCGACGACGAGCACCGGCAACCACACGACGGTCCAGCTGATGTTGCCGACGACGACCATCACCACGATCAGGATCCCCGCCTCGATGCCGACCTGCAGGAGGCTCGCGACCATGCCGGCGATCAGCGGGCACTCCGGCGGGAAGTAGATCTTCGACAGCAGCCCACCCGAGTCGACGAGGGAGCCCATCGACCCGTTGATCACGTTGGAGAACCCGTTCCAGATGATGAGCGCCGTGAACAGGTACAGGGCGAAGACGGCCATGCCGTTCGCCATCGTCGGCGGGACCGCCTTGAGGTAGACGCCGAAGACGAGGGTATAGACGCCGAGCGTCGCAGCAGGGCTGATCAGCGACCACCCCCAACCGAGCACGCTCTTCTTGTACTTGGCGCGCAGCTCGCGCTGGGCGAGGTTGGCGATGAGCGTCCGGTACGACCAGAGCTCGTGGAGTCGGTTCATCACGTCGGGTCGGTCGGCTCCCGGAGCGCCGCGACGACCTCGGCCAGCGGCTCACGGAAGTCGCGGCTCGGTTCGAAGCCGTGCATCCGCCATGCCATGTTGTCGAGCACGGAGTTGGCGGGTCGGGGCGCCGGGCGCGGTGGGTCGAGCTCGGCGGTCGAGATGGCGCTGATCCGGTCGGGGTCGTGTCCTGCCGCAGCGAACACCTCTCGGGCGAAGCCGTACCAGCTCACCACGCCCTGGTTGGTCGTGTGGAAGGTCCCCGGCACACGCTCGGTCCCGAGGGTCACGATCATCCGTGCCAGGTCCTGGGCGAAGGTCGGATGGCCGATCTGGTCGTCGACGAACGACAGCGTGTCGCGCTCCTCGGCGAGTCGCAGCAGCGTCTTGACCATGTTGTTGCCGTGGCGCCCGCAGACCCACGACGTCCGGGCGACGGTCCATCCGGGATCGATCTCGGACTCGCCGCCGAGCTTGGTCCTGCCGTACACCGACTGGGGGTTCGGGCGGTCCCACTCGACGTACGGGGAGTCCTTGGTGCCGTCGAAGACGTAGTCGGTCGACACGTACACGACGTGCGCACCGACGCGGCGGGCGCCGTCCGCGATGAAGCGAGTGGCTGCGCAGTTCACCCGGTACGCGGTCTCGACCTGCTCCTCGCAGAGGTCGACGGCGGTGAACGCCGCGCCGTGCAGCACCAGGTCGGGATCGAAGTCGCCGATCACACCGAGGACGTGGTCACGGTCGGTCAGGTCGTGCTCGGGCAGGTCGAGGCCCACCACGACGTGGTGGTCGACGCCGTCGAGGAGCGTCATGACCTCGGTGCCGAGCTGGCCGCGGGATCCGGTGACGAGGATGCGCATCATCGACCTCAGCGGTTCTTCACGCGGGCGGTCAGCGGTTCCCACCAGTCGCGTCGTTCCCGGTAGAACGTCACGGTCTCGTCGAGCGCGTCCTCGAACGGCGTGGCGGGCTGCCAGCCGAGCGCTTCGACCTTGTCGCTGCGGATCGAGTAGCGCCGGTCGTGTCCCTTGCGGTCCTCCACGTAGTCGACGCTCGTCTCGTCCTTGCCGAGCATCGTGAGCAACCGATCGGTGATGTCGCGGTTGGTCCGCTCGTTGCCGCCGCCGATGTTGTAGATCTGCCCGACCTCGCCGTTGCGCAGCACGAGATCGACACCCTCGCAGTTGTCGCGGACGAACAGCCAGTCCCGCACGTTCAGGCCGTCGCCGTAGAGCGGCACCGTCTTGTCGTCGAGAAGGCTGGTCACGAAGTACGGGATGAGCTTCTCGGGGAACTGGTACGGACCGAACTGGTTCGACGACCGGGTGACCACGACGGGCAGCTCGTAGGTCTCGTGGTAGGCGAGCGCGATCAGGTCGGATCCGGCCTTCGCAGCGGAGTAGGGCGACCGGGGAGCGAGTGCATCGGTCTCGACGAAGGAGCCCTCGTCGATGGAGCCGTAGACCTCGTCGGTGGAGATGTGCACGAACCGCTCCACTCCCTCGCGGGTGGCGATGTCGCACATGACGTTGGTACCCGAGCAGTTCGTGCGGACGAACACGTCGGGGTCGAGCAGGGACCGGTCCACGTGGCTCTCGGCCGCGAAGTGCACGAC
>CAYSCB010000433.1:0-2466 GCA_964429335.1 uncultured Aquihabitans sp. | reverse complement strand
CGTGGACGAGTTCCGTGGCGAGTTCGACCGGTACCCGATCTACGGTCCTTGGATCTGGAGGCTGCTGCCGAGTTGGCTCGCCGCACAGACCCCGATCGATGATCCAACGGTCGCCTTTGCGGTGATATCGCTGACGTTCCTCGTGGGGGGAGCACTCGCGCTGGTGGCGACATCCGCTCGGAACGGTCTGGACCGACGGGGACAGATGATCGTGGGTGCGTTGTACGCCGTCTCGTTCCCGATGCTCTGGTACGGCACATCCGGTTACGTCGATGGTCCGCTGATGGCGATGCTGTGCGTCGGCCTGTTCGCCATCCAGTCCCGTCGATGGTGGTTGTACCTACTGCTCCTACCCGTCGGCTTCCTCGTCAAGGAGTCCTACATCTTGATCGTGCCGGTGGCGCTTGCATATCAGTGGGAGCGGTCCCGGCGACCGAGGGACTGGCTTCCCACGCTTGTCGCGTCGATCGTCATCGTTGCCGCGACGTGGTTCGGGATCCGTTGGTTGTTGCCGACACCTCGCGTTCTGGATTGGATCCCACGGCTGCCGCGCCTGCGTTGGAACCTCTCTCGCCCCGAGGCGGTGGGGAGCCTTCTGTTGACGTTTGGCGTGGCCGTACCCTGCGCGGTTGTCGAGGTCCGGCATCGGTGGCGAACCCGTCTGCAGGACCCCGAGTTGTGGTCGGAGGACCTTCATCTGGTGGTCGGACTCGCGGCGGGATTCCTTGTGGCGGTACACGGATTCCTCACGGCATATGCAGATGGTCGCCATGCGTGGACCACGTATCCCTTCGCGGCGATCCTGGCCGCTTCGTACCTGGTTCGGCGGTGGAAGGTGGGGCCACGATCTGGCCTCGATGATGTCGCCGAGGGGGTAGCAGTTTGAGCACGTCGGATGACCACATCGACGCCGAGCACGCCTCGATGCGTTCCGTGGCACGAATAGGTGTTCTGCTCACCCTCATCGTCCTGGTCATCGGTTCGCTGAACTTCGCTCGTTACGACTGGACCGGGCTCCAGCTCAACCGGACACCCATGACCGCCACCAAGGACGTCAGCTCACGCTGCGTCGAGCACATCGGGCCCTACACCACCGAGTCGGGACGCGTCGTGGCGCCGGTGGTCGTCGACGAGCAGCAGTACATGAACCTGGTCGAGTTCTACCGGGGGGTGCCCCGGGAGGACCTGCAGCTCACGTGCCTCTACGACCCGTCCACCTTCAGATCCGGGACGTCGTGGATCGCCCACTTCCTGCCGTTCGAGGAGGGCCTTGCGCTTGGAATCACCAACACGGTCATGACCCTGCTGGGGCTGTGGCTCGTGCTGCTGGCCCTTCGCGCTCAGGGCTTCGACGCCCGCGTCGTGCTGGCTGCTGGGTCGGTCTACGCCGTGAGCTGGAACGTGTTCTTCTTCGGCACCGGCGTGCTGGTCGACTCCTCGGTGGTTGCCGCCATCGCGCTCTGCTGGTGGCTCCTGTCGACGCGTCGCCCGTGGTTGGTGTGGCCGGTGCTGCTCCTCGGCTACCCGCTCAAGGAGACCGTCGGCATCGTGCTCCCGGCGATGGCGGTCTGGGCCTGGGTCGAGCACCGCGAGGGTCGACGATCGAGAGCCGCGGCGGCGGGACCCGTCATCGCCGCCGCCGTCGCGTTCGTCGTCGGGGTCGCAGCGTGGCGGGGGATCCTTCCCGCTCCCGACGCCGCCTGGCCGGTGAAGCCGAACCTGCAGAACACGCTGCACAACATCGGTGACGTGGTCAGCCTGGGGTCGTTCGCCGTCGGCGCCGGTCCGTTCCTCGTCCTCGGGTTCCTCGCCTACCGCCGCGAGGCCCGGCGCTCCGGCTGGGTCCGGGCCGCGGTCGACCCCGCGGTGATCGGAGTGCTCACCGCGCTGGGGATCTGCTTCTGGTCGGCGATCACCGTCGACCTCACCCCCCGCCTGTTCTGGATCGGCACGCCGTTCGCGGCGACCCTCGTCGCCCGCTGGTTCTCCGAAGGTCGACCGCGGGCATGGCTGGACGGACTGGCCAGGTCGAACGAGACGGGTGTGATCGCTCGATGAGCAGCATGCGCACTTTCTTCGCCCGGGCGACGACTACGCCGGCAAGCCGCCGGTTCGGCGTGACCTGGGGAGCGATCTCGTCGGTCCTGATGTGGGCCGTGGCGCTTCCGCGGTTCGGTGCCTACGAAGAACCGCCGATGGAACACTTGTACTCCTACGTCACCGCGGGCGGGTCCACCCTGCGCGGGCTCACGGTGGACATGAGGGAGTACCTGACGGCCACCGAGCACTTCGCCGGGTTGCGCCCGGCGCCGTCCCTCGGGCCGTTCACCCAGCGTGTCGCTGCGCCGTGGCTGGCCGGCCGCCTCCCATGGGACGCCCCGATCTCATTGAACGTGGTGGTGATGGCTCTGCTGACCATCGGGCTCGTCGCTCTGGTGGCGACCGTGCTGGAGCTGAAGGTGTCCA
>CAYSCB010000432.1:0-2478 GCA_964429335.1 uncultured Aquihabitans sp. | reverse complement strand
GCGCGACGTGATCCCGTCGGTGTGTGCGAGCTTCAGACCTCGGTCGTCTCATCGAATTGGCCAGCCCCAGTGCCGGAGCGTTCAGCGCGTCGCAGGCGGGGGAGATCGGCGTCAGCCGTCGGCGGCTGCTGCAGGCCCATCGGGCCGGCGTGATCAACCGGCTCCATCCATCGGTGTTCCACGTGGGCGCGACCATTTCCCGCCGAGCGAGGATCGCCGGGGCGCTGATGGCAGCGGGCCCCGAGTCGGTTGCCAGTCACGAGTCGGCGCTCTACCTGCACGGGGTCGAGCGGGTGCCCTTCGTGGTGGCCGTGACGACGGGACCGACCGGTCGAACCGACCTGCAGGGTGTGCGGGTGCACCGCTGTCGGGATCTCCACCCCGAGCACATCCGCGTGGTCGGTGCTCTGGACGTCACCACGATCGAACGTGCGCTGGTCGACGTGGCGACCTGCTTCTCCGGCGTTCGGGTGGAGTGGCTGCTGGACCACCTGACGATCACTACCCGTCGGACGTCGCTCGGGCGGATCGCCAGGGTGCTGCGCCAGATCAACCATCGGGGTCGCACCGGCATCGGCTTGTTCACCGCTCTGCTCGATGAACGGGCCGCGGGCCCGCCCGCTCCGCGGAGCTTGCTCGAGCGCTCTGCCGACGAGCTGCTCGCCTTGACCGGGCTTCCGGCCGCACGGCTGGAGCACCCGCTGCCCGGTGCCGATCCGTCGGTGCCGGTGGGCTTCGTCGACCGGGCGTGGCCCGAAGTGAAGCTCCTGTTGGAGATCGACGGGCGCAGATGGCATGCGCGTGAGGCGGACATGGCCCGGGATCGTCGACGGGACCGGCAGGCGGCAGCGGCTGGTTGGCTGACGTTGCGCGTCCTGGGCGAGGAGGTGGCAGATGTGCCCAGCGCTGTCGCGGACGAGATCGTCGCCGTGTACCGAGAGCGTGCGGTGTTCTTCAACGTGCCAATCCCAGGTGTTCGCGTGTGAGGTCGACGCGTGGGGGGTCGTTCTCGCACGCGGAGGATGGTCAGCCCGGGGCAGCGCCTTCGAGGGCCTCCTGGCGGAGCCAGTGGTCCGCGAGCACCAACAGCACCGCTGCCTCGACGAGCGGGACGGCGCGGGGGAGCACGCACGGATCGTGGCGGCCCTTGGCCTCGAGCGTCACCGGCTCACCGGTGCGGGTCACCGTCTGCTGGGCCGAGGCGATCGTCGCGGTCGGCTTGAACGCCACGCGCAGCAGGATGTCCTCGCCGTTGGAGATGCCGCCCTGGATTCCGCCGGAGTGGTTGGTGGTCGTCCTCGGCCGGCCGTCGGGTCCGGCGACGAACGGATCGTTGTGGCTCCTGCCGGTCATCGACGCGGCGGCGAAGCCGGAACCGACCTCGAAGCCCTTCGTCGCCGGCAGGCTCATCACCGCCTTGGCGAGGTCCGCCTCGAGCTTGTCGAACACCGGCTCACCCCACCCGGCGGGCACATGTCGGGCGACACAGGTGACGATCCCGCCGAGCGAGTCACCGTCACGTCGTGCCTGCTCGATCGCCTCGGTGATCGCGGCGGCTGCCCCGGGCGACGGGCAGCGGGTCGGATCTGCCTCGACCTCAGCGAGCGTCACCGTCGACGGGTCCACCTCGGCGACCACGTCGTGCACCTGGGACACCCAGGCGAGCACCTCGATCCCGAAGCGTTCGGCGAGCAGCTTGCGGGCGATCGCACCCGCCGCGACGCGTCCGATCGTCTCCCGGGCGGATGCCCGCCCACCGCCGGCGACGGCCCGGATCCCGTACTTGGCCTCGGTCGTCCAGTCCGCGTGCGACGGTCGGTAGAGCTCCGCCATGTGGTCATACGCGCCGGAGCGTTGGTCCTGGTTGCGGACCAGCAGCGCGATCGGCGAGCCGAGCGTCATGCCGTCGGAGACGCCGGAGAGGATCTCGACGGTGTCGGTCTCGTCGCGCTGGGTGACGAGCCGGCTCTGGCCGGGCCGGCGTCGGTCGAGATCGGGCTGGATGTCGGACTCCGACAACGCCAACCGGGGCGGGCAGCCGTCGACGACGACGCCGACGCCACCGCCATGGGACTCCCCGAACGTCGTGATGCGGAACAGCGTTCCGGTGCTCGAGGACATCGTCCAAGTATGGCAGCGGCCGAACAGCACCCGACCTGCACGAACAGACGTTCGAAGCTAGGATGCGGCGGTCATGACACCTCCGGCCGATCCTCGCACGGCGCACCATCCGTCGGACACGATCGTGATCCGTGGTGCGAGGGAGCACAACCTCGCGGACATCTCGCTCGACCTCCCACGGGACCGGTTGATCGTGTTCACCGGGCTCTCCGGTTCGGGGAAGTCCAGCCTCGCGTTCGACACGATCTACGCCGAGGGCCAACGCCGCTACGTCGAGTCGCTGTCCTCCTATGCGAGGCAGTTCCTCGGTCAGATGGACAAGCCGGATGTCGATGTCATCGAGGGGCTCTCGCCGGC
>CAYSCB010000431.1:0-2479 GCA_964429335.1 uncultured Aquihabitans sp. | reverse complement strand
GCTGGGCCGACGTCGCCACCAAGACCGACCTCGAACACCTCCGCGCCGCCACCAAAGCCGACATCGACGGGCTCTGCTCCCAGTTCGACGGGCTCCGCACGGAAGTGGGCTCGGGCTTCGCTGCAATGCAGGCAACAATCGATGCACGCACCGACCTGCTCAGGGCCGAGATCGCCACGACGGCCTCGACGCTCCAGGCGTCGATGGCGGAGCGGTCCGCCAGCCAACTCCGGTGGATCATCGCAACGATGCTCGCCTCGTACGCCGTCATCGCCGCCCTCGCCGGCCTCTGGCGCTGATCTCCACTCGGATGCGAGGAGATCACGGTGGGTCGTCGTCTCTTGCGTTGCCGTGCTGGACTACGTAGATGGTCTCGACCGGCCCGGCTGACAGCACCACCGACGGGACGGCGTCACACATGGGAACCGGCGGTGGAACCGAAGCGCTCAGCGACCGGGCCGACAGCCACCATGGACGCGACGTCACCGACGGCGCGGTCCTGGTGCTGTTCGTCTGCACCGCCAACCGGGTGCGCTCACCGTTCGCTGCAGCGGTCGCCCGACGACGGGTCGCCGAGATGGGGCTCCCGCTCGTGGTCGGCTCCGCCGGGCTCCTCGGATCCGACCACGACCCCGCGTTCGAGCAGATCGAACGCCAGGCACGCCGCTACGGCACGGATCTCTCCGAACACCGCAGCACGGCACTCACCGTCGACATGCTGGAGGCGAGCGACCTCGTCGTCACGATGACCGGCCGGCAGATCATCGGTCTGGTGAACCTGTCCCCGACGGCACAGCGCAAGGCCGTCACCCTCCGCGAATGGGCCGCTCGAAGCACGGCAGGTGACCCGATCACCACCTGGACCCGACCCGCGGTCTCGCAGTGGCTCACCGACGCCGTCAACCGTCCCGTCGACACGTTGTTCTCGGGAACCGTCGATGTCGTGGACCCGACGACCCGCTGGCCGCACCGCTTCGGTCGCACCGCAGCGGAGATCGACCGCCTCGTCGGCATCTGCCTCGATCCGCTGTCGGACCACCCGTCGATCGATCGCCCGGCCGAGATGAGCAACGACGACCCTCCGGTCTGGTACCGCTCGCCGGAACGCCGATGACTCCCCGTCCGGGTCCGCACATCGGGATGCGGTCGACGCTCCGGTAGCGTGGAGCGACTGTCCACGAGGGTGAACACCGGAGGAGCACATGAAGATCGTGGTGACCGGCGGAGCCGGGTTCATCGGAGCGAACCTGTGCCGGACGCTGCTCGCCGATGACACCGTGACCGAGGTCGTCGCGTTCGACGACCTGTCGACCGGGTTCGCCGAGAACGTCGACGGCCTGGACGTCGAGTTGGTCGAAGCAACGATCCTGGATCCTGCCGCCCTGGACGCCGCGTTCCTTGGCGCCCATTCGATCGTGCACCTGGGCGCCCGAGGCTCGGTCCCCCGTTCGGTGGCCGATCCGTGGGCGTCACACCAGGCCAACGCCTCGGGCACCACCCAGGTGCTCGAAGCTGCCCGCCGAGCCGGTGACCTGCACGTGGTGGTGGCGTCGTCGTCGTCGGTGTACGGCGCCAACACCGAGCTCCCCAAGCGCGAATCGATGGTCGCCCGCCCGGTCAGCCCCTACGCCGCGTCCAAGCTCGCCACCGAGTCCTACACGCTTGCGTGGCAGCACACCTACGGGCTGCCCACCCTCGCGTTCCGGTTCTTCAACGTGTTCGGACCCATGCAGGCCGTCGGCCACGCCTACGCCGCCGTCGTTCCCGCGTTCGTGTCCGCCGCGCTGGAAGGCCGCCCGCTGCCGGTGCACGGCGACGGCACCCAGTCCCGCGACTTCACCTACGTCGGCACCGTCTGCGAGGTCCTGCGACGCGCAGCACTGGAGCGTGTGACCTCGCCCGAACCGGTCAACCTGGCGTTCGGATCCCGCACCAGCCTGCTGGAGATGATCACGGTCATGGAAGACATCCTCGGCCATCCGCTGGAACGTGAACACCAGGGTCGACGGGCCGGCGACGTCGACCACACCCAGGCCGACAACTCCCGGCTGTTGGAGCTGTTCCCCGGCATCGAAGCCGTCGGCCTCCGCAACGGGCTGACAACCACGATCGACTGGTACCGCGAGTCGCTGGCATCGGCCTGAACCGACGCTCGTCCTACGCCACTGTCTCGTCCCCTCCCCTCTCCATTTCGTTCTGGCTGTCGAATTGCCGGTCGGAACCGGCAATTCGACAGCCAGAACGGGACGGGGGCGGTCTCCCTGTGGGACGGGTTCGTGAGCTGGTACAGTTCGACCACGGTTCCATTCCCCTTCGACGTCACATTCCAGGCGTGACGGAGCCGTCGCTCGGATCCTGCGCAGGATCCCCCGACCACATCGAAGGACCCGAACCATGACCATCACCGACGCCGACCGCCACCGGCTCCACGACGCACTCATCTCCACCCTCGGCGAACAGGAGGCAGCCATCCTCATGG
>CAYSCB010000430.1:0-2494 GCA_964429335.1 uncultured Aquihabitans sp. | reverse complement strand
ATCGGCGTCGGCATCGGATGAGATGAGGAGCAGCACCGTGGTGTCGGGGTCACCGATCGTGGCGGTGACCATCGCGGCGTCGGTGCGCTGGCCGCCGATCAGCTCCGCCTCCGACGACCACGTCGCCGCCGCGCGCTCGCCCCGGTACGCGGACTCGACGAGCGCCACGACGACCTCGACGTCGTCGAGGTCCGCGACCCGGAAGCGCTGCGTCGGTGGCTCAGACACGTGAGAGCTCGAAGATCCGGAACTCCCGCTGGCTGATCTCCGAGTAGTTGCGCCAGTTCGGGTACCACGCGAGCAGCTCGTCGCAGCGGGCGTCACGCTCCTCGCCGGTGAGGAGTCGTGCCCTGACCGGGTAGGTGTCGCCTCGGAACGTGACGGTCGCATCAGGGTGGGCCAGCAGGTTGAACGTCCACGCCGGGTGGTTGTCCGCAGCGAAGTTGCTGCCGACGACCAGCAGCCGGTCGTCGTCCAACGGCACCACTGCGAGGGGCGTCTCGCGGCGCTGGCCGCTGCGTGCACCTGTGGTCACGAGCAGGCACATCGGGTTGGCCTTCGTGTCGAACAGGCGCCCACCGCTCAGACGGTTGAGGGTCCGGTGCATCCTCGGGATGACCTTCGGGGCGACCACGCGGAACGGCCTGGAGATGAGCACCGAGTTCGGGATCTTCACCCGCTGGATCCACGCGGTCACCCGGTGGTAGCCGTCCCGGTGTCGATCCACCATCGTTCCTCCCGCGTTCCTCGCCACCTCCAGAACATGCCACGCAGCGGTCGTGGCCGTCAGCTCCACCGCACGTGCTGCACTGTTGAGGGACCTAGCGTTCCTCCGATGTCGACGACTCCATCCGCACCCTGGACCTTGACGGGTCGCTTCAGCGGTCGACGTGCGATCGTCACGGGGGCCAGCCGTGGCATCGGCGCGGGCGTCGCCGAGCGACTGGCCGCCGAGGGCGCTTCGGTCGCACTCGTCGCGCGCACCGCGGAGCCCGGCGGGAAGCTCGCCGGCTCCCTCCGCGAGACGGCGGAGCGACTCGCGGCCGGTGGGGGAGTGGCGGCAGCGATCGTCGCCGACCTTGCCGACGCGGACGACCGTGCCCGTGTCGTGCCCGCCGCAGAGGAGGCGCTCGGCGGTCCCGTCGACATCCTCGTCAACAACGCGGCCGCGGCGATGTACGGACCGCTGGTCGAGCTTCCGCTGAAGCGGCGTCGCCTGCTGTTCGAGCTCAACGTGCACGCACCGCTCGACCTCGTCCAAGCGGTCGTCGCGGGCATGTCCGCTGCCGGATCGGGTTGGGTCGTCAACGTCTCGAGCCGGACCGCCCGGCACTGGCCGGGACCACCGTTCGATCTCGGCGTCACCGGCACGACCACGGCTGCGTACGGCGCATCCAAGGCGGCACTCGATCGGATCACCAACGGACTCGGTGCCGAGCTGATCGGCAACGGCATCCGGGTCAACTCGATCGCGCCCCGGGCAGCGGTGCTGACCGAAGGAGCTGACGCGCTGGTCGGAGGCCGGCTGCGGCCGGATCAGATCGAGTCCCTCGAGCACATGGTCGAAGCGGTCGTGGCGCTCTGCTGCTGTGGGCCGGAGCTGACCGGTCGCTCGGTGATCAGCCACGACCTGCTGGCCGAGCTGGGGCTGGAAGTCCGATCGCTCGACGCGTCGACCGTCGTGGAACCGAGCACCTGAGGACGTTCCCGGCCCACCTCCCGTTCTGTTCGTCCGTTCACATCGCTGAGGTTGTGATCCGACGAACAGAACGGGAGGGTGGGGTCGGTCAGGCGTCGAGGACCTGTTCGAACAGGTGCAGGCTCGCCCATGCATCCTCGGGTGGGAGCCCGCCGATCATCGGGTTGAGGATCACGAGCCGCATCGGATCCGACGTGATCTCCTCGACGAGTTGCCCCGGTGTCACGACCCGCTGCAGGTCCCGGGAACGGATGTCCTCCATGATGTCGTCGCCGGTGCGCCGGTACGCGGGGGTGGCCTCGATGCCGGCTTCCTCGGCCCATCGGGCGTAGCACTCCGCGTCGTGGCGAACGTAGGGCTCGATCGCCTGCCAGCCGAGTTCGACATCGGTCGCCAGGTGAACGAACCCGGCGTCGGGGATGAACGGCCCGGGATCGCGTCGTCCGGACTCGATGCGCAGCGCCCGGTACAGCTCCCAGGTCTCCTCGTCGCTGGGTTGGAAGCGGTCTGCGATGCGGATCGCCCGTCGCGCCGCAGCGGGGCTCGACCCGCCGAGGAAGATCGGTGGTCCCGCCCGGTGCTCGGTGGCGACGCCGGGGGTGACCCTGACGGTCCGACCCCGGAACTCGAACGGTTCGCCGTGGCGTGCGGCGCGGAGGACCTCGACCGCCTCGGTGACCCGTGCCGGGCGCTCTGACTTCTCCACGCCGAACATCGCCAGCTCGGACGGCACGTAGCCGTTGGCGAGCACGACGTTGAGCCGACCACCGCTGAGGTGTTCGACGACGGCGACCT
>CAYSCB010000429.1:0-2504 GCA_964429335.1 uncultured Aquihabitans sp. | reverse complement strand
CACCCCATGGCGGGTACGGCGCCGTGGTGTTCCGCACGCTGAGCGCCGAGGACGGCTCGGTTTGGGAGGCGGCGGTCGTCCGCGTGAAGTTCGCCGCCGGCTGATGCACGCTGACGTCGGCCAGGGCGAGCAGTAGCGTCGCGCCGATGGGTGCCGATGACGGCGTGGTGATCTCGGCGCAGGGGCTGGTGAAGCGATTCGGGCACACCCTGGCCCTCGACGGCCTGGATCTGGAGGTGCCGCGAGGCGAGGTGCACGGGTTCCTCGGCCCGAACGGTGCCGGGAAGTCGACGACGCTCCGGGCGCTGTTGGGGCTGATCGGCCTCGACGGGGGCCGGACCACGGTGTTCGGCCTGGATCCGTGGACCGACACCGTCGCGATCCACCGCCGGCTGGCGTACGTCCCCGGCGACGTCGCCCTGTGGCCCAACCTGACGGGCGGCGAGACCATCGATCTGCTGATGCGGATGCGCGGTGCCGATCCGACCCGGTCGCGACGCGACGAGATGGTCGAACGGTTCCGCTTCGATCCCTCCAAGCGTGGCCGGGCCTACTCCAAAGGCAACCGCCAGAAGGTCGCGTTGATCGCGGCGCTGGCAGCGCCCGTCGAGCTGCTGGTGCTGGACGAGCCGACATCGGGTCTCGATCCGCTGATGGAGCAGGTCTTCAACGAGTGCCTTCGGGAGCACCTGGCGGCCGGGGCGACGGTGCTGCTGTCGAGCCACATCCTCAGCGAGGTGGAGCGGACGGCGCACAGCGTCACGATCATCCGCGAGGGCCGCACCGTCGAATCGGGCGTGCTCGACCGCATGCGTCACCTCCACCGCAGCCGTCTGAGCGCGACGCTCACCGGCACGGTCCCGGACCTCACCGGAGTCAGCGGCGTGCACGACCTGGTCGTCGACGGCCGCAGCGTCGATTGCTCGGTGGAGCCCGAGTCGCTGTCGGCGGTGCTGAGCGCGCTGGCGGCCGCGGGGATCGAGACGTTGAGCAGCAACCCGCCCTCGCTGGAGGAGCTGTTCCTCGATGCGTACCGCAACGGCGCGGGAGTCTCCGATGGCCGGTGACGCCGGCATCGCTGCGGTGGATGTCGTCGACCGGCGTCCGGTGAGCCCGTCGCTGCTGTGGCGACTGATGGCGCGCCACGACCGGGTGCTGGTCCCGGTGTGGCTCGCGGTCCTGATCCTCACCTGCTACGCGTCGGCCGCGGCGACACCGGCGCTGTACCGCAGCGACGTGTCGCGGACCGCTGCCGCAGCCGCGATCAACGCGAGTCCGGGGATCGTGGCGCTGTACGGACCGATCCTCGACGTCACGAGCACGGGCGAGCTGGCCATGACGAAGATGACCGTGCTCTATGCGGTGCTCGTGTCGGTGATGGTCCTGTTCGTCGTCCGCCGACACACCCGCGGAGACGAGGAGGCAGGACGCAGCGAGCTGCTCGGAGCGGCAGCGATGACGGCGACCACCCCACTGCGCTCGGTCCTCGCGTACGGGACCGGCATCTCGGCGCTGCTCGGCGTCGCGGTCGCGCTCGCGAACACCGCCGGTGGTCTGCCGTTCGTCGGATCCGTGGCGTTCGGTGCCGCGTGGGCCGGGACCGCGTTGGTCGCTGTGGGTGTCACCGCCCTCGCGTGTCAGATGTCGACGAGCCCACGAACCTGTGCGGCGATCGCGTCGGTCGCCTTCGGTGGACTGTTCGTCCTGCGAGCGATCGGCGACGCCACCAGCATCTCCTGGCTCAGCTGGCTGTCGCCGTACGGGTGGAACACGCAGCTGCGGGCCTACGGAGACACGCGGTGGGTCGTGCTGTTGCTGTACGTCCTCGTGTCGGTGGTCCTCATGGTCGCGGCAGACCGTGTGAGGCGCTCGCGCGACCTCGGATCCGGGATCATCGAAGCGCGACCCGGCCGACCCGTCGGATCGCCCCGACTGTCGAACGTCACGGCGCTGGGCCTGCGGGTGCATCGCCCGCTGCTGATCGGCTGGAGCGCCGTCATCTTCGCCCAAGGCATGATCTTCGGGGCGATCATCCCGGGATTCGACGCGTTCGACACCGGCGACATGAAGGACCTGCTCGCCCGAGTCGGTGGGACGGGCACCTTCCGCGACGCCATGGTGGCGTCGGTGATCTCGATGGTCGGGTTGATCGTCACGTGCTTCGCGATCGCCGTCGTCACCCACGCCGGCACCGACGAACGCGAAGGCCGCACCGATCAGGTGCTTGCGGTCGCGACGTCGCGGTGGCGTTCGTTCGTGACCGTGGTGTTGATCGCCGTGGGCGGGTCGACGTGGCTGCTGCTCGTCAGCGGGGTGGCCCTGGCGATCGGCCTGCGAAGCGGAGATGATCAGCCGTTCACGAGGATCGTCGCCTCGTCGCTGGCGCAGGCCCCGGCGGTGTGGGTCGTCACGGCGCTGGGCGTGGCCTGCTTCGCGCTGCGGAGCCGGTGGGCGGTGCTGGGATGGGCCTTCGTCGTCGTGGCAGCCACCCTGGGTCAGGTCGG
>CAYSCB010000428.1:0-2510 GCA_964429335.1 uncultured Aquihabitans sp. | reverse complement strand
GGCGACATCTGGATGGTGGCCAACCCCAACACGGCGTAGCTCCTAGCGTTCCGGGACCACCCGCCCCGCCGGGCACCCAGCGGCACCCACGGCCGGGGCACCAAGCGCCACGGCAACAGGGGCGAGGACCTGATCGTCCCGGTGCCGATCGGCACGCAGGTCTTCGACTGGGAGGGTGTCCCGCTCGCCGACCTCGTCGGTGACGGCGACCGCTGGTTGGCCGCGGCCGGCGGTCAGGGAGGCAAGGGCAACGCCCGGTTCCTGTCCAACAAGCGCCGTGCTCCCGGCTTCGCCGAACAGGGCGAACACGGCGAGGAGCGCTGGATCCGCCTCGAGCTCAAGCTCATGGCCGACGTCGCTCTGGTCGGGTTCCCCAACGTCGGCAAGTCCACCCTGATCAGCCGCATCTCCGCGGCCCGTCCGAAGATCGCCGACTACCCGTTCACCACACTCGAACCCAACCTCGGCGTGGTGCGCACCGACGACGGCTTCGAGATGGTCGTCGCTGACATCCCCGGCCTCATCGAGGGCGCCGCCGAGGGCCGGGGCCTGGGCCACCGGTTCCTGCGCCACATCGAGCGGGCGTCGGTGCTGGTGCTGCTGCTCGACCTGTCGCCGTTCGCCGGCGCCACCTGGTCCGAGCAGGAGGCGACCCTGTTGCGTGAGCTCGGCGACTACCAGCCCGACCTGGTGACGCGTCCCCGCCTGCGGGTCGGGTCCCGGGCCGATCTCGCCGACCCCGGTGTGATCGAGGGCTTCGACGGACTCGTGGTCTCCGCCGTGACCGGAGAGGGGATCGCCCAGCTGGTCGGTGCGTTGCGTCAGGTGGTCGAACGGGCGCGGGCCGAACAGGTTCCGCCGGAAGGCTTCGTCACGCTCCGCCCCGCCGTCGAGGGCATCACGATCAGCCGGCTCGATGACGGCAGCTTCGTCGTCGAGGGTCGTGAGGCGCTGCGGGCAGTCAACCTCAACGACCTGACGAACCCCGATGCCATGGACGTCGTCAGACAGCGGCTGGACAAGCTGGGCGTCGACCGGATCCTCGGACGTGCCGGCGCCCGCAACGGCGATGTCGTCCACATCGGTGCGCTGAGCTTCGACTACGAGTCCGACACCGACATGGACGTGCAACCCTTCGACGAGGCCGACGCATGAGGATCGTCGTCAAGCTCGGCACATCGAGCCTCACCGACCGCGGTGGCGTGATCGACCACGCCGCAGTCGCCAAGATCGCACAGGAGGTCGCTGCCGCCCGCAGCGCTGGACACGAGGTGGTCCTCGTGTCCTCCGGCGCCGTCGCTGCGGGGCTGCCTGCTCTCGGCATCGACGCCACCGACCGCCCCCGCGACGCCCGGACCCTGCAGGCTGTGTCTGCGGTCGGTCAGGCGCACCTCATGCAGACCTGGGGCGAGCACCTCGCCGCGCACGCGCTGATCGCCGGCCAGGTGCTCCTCGCTCCGCTCGACTTCATGGTGCGCACCCAGTACCTCCACGCCCGCTCGACGCTGGAGCGACTGTTGGAGCTCGGCGCCGTGCCCGTCGTCAACGAGAACGACGCCATCGCCGACGACGAGATCCGCTACGGCGACAACGACCGGATCGCCGTACTCGTCGCCCAGTTGATCGGTGCCGAACTGCTCCTGTTGTTGACCGACACCCCCGGTCTGATGGACGCCGACCCGCGCTTCACCGCCGAGGCATCGCTGATCGAGGAGATCCTGGAGATCGACCACGAGCTGGAGTCCCTGGCCGGTGGCGCCGGTACCGCTCGTGGATCAGGTGGGATGGCGTCGAAGCTGGCCGCGGCCAAGATGGCGTCGTGGTCCGGTGTGCGGGCAGTGATCGCGTCGGCTCGCCGGGCCGACGTCGTCGCCGATTCGATCACCGGACTGACGGGCGTCGGCACGATCGTCCGGCCCCGCTCGAAGCGGCTCTCGGCGCGGAAGCTCTGGATTGCGTTCGCCGTTCCGTCACTCGGCCGGGTGATCATCGATGACGGTGCCGTCCGGGCGTTGACCGGCGGCGGTCGATCGCTCTTGGCCGCCGGTGTCACGGGCGTCGACGGCTCCTTCGACGCCGACGATGCGGTCGAGGTCGCCGGAGCTGACGGCACCGTCGTCGCGAAGGGTCTCGTCGCCGTCGACGCTGACACCCTCCGCTCGATGGTCGGTCACCGCTCGGCCGACCTCCCGGGCTCCGGCGAGGTCATCCACGTCGACGTGCGCCTCAAGCCCGGCACCGCGGCTCGCTACCGCAGCACGATGGACACCGTGATCCTGCCGGCGTTCGGCGACCGCGACTTCCGCAGCGTGACCCGTGCAGAGGTCGCGGAGCTGCACGGCACGATGAGGGCCCGGCCGGGCGCCGCCAACAACACGCTCTCGATCCTCAGCAGCCTCTACGGCCGGATCATCAAGGACTGGGAGCTCGCCGAGATGCGAAATCCCGCCCTCGGCAGCAAGCCCTTCCCCCTCCGCCGCCGCCACCGCTCCCTGCCAGCCGAGGCGCGA
>CAYSCB010000427.1:0-2524 GCA_964429335.1 uncultured Aquihabitans sp. | reverse complement strand
CCGCGACCTCCGAGCTCGTCGTGCACCTCGGCATGACCGGACGACTCGGGATCACGCCGCCCGGAGCGATCGATGACAGCGGTGCCGACGACCCGCACCTGCGTTCGTCGTGGACGCTCGACGACGGAGCGATCCTCACCTTCCACGACGTCCGACGGTTCGGTCGCGTCGCGGTCGTGCCCGCCGGTGACCACTCACGGCTTCCGACGCTGTCGTCGCTCGGTCCTGAACCCGACGACGAGGCGTTCGACCCGGACCACCTCCGCGGAGCCGTGAACCGAGGGCGGCGTGCCGTCAAGACGGTGCTGCTGTCGCAGCGGGTGGTTGCGGGCGTGGGGAACATCTATGCCGACGAGGCGCTGTGGCGCGCCGGGATCCACCCGCGTGCCCGTCGTCTCACACGGAACGGGGCGCTGAAGCTCCGCGACGCGGTCCGCGCCGTGATCGCCGAGGGGATCGAACACGGCGGCACGACGCTGCGCGACTACCGCGACGCCGAAGGACGGGCCGGCACCAACCAGCACCGACTCGACTGCTACGGCCGGTCGGGGCAGCCGTGTCGTCGCTGCGGATCCGTGCTCGTCCGCTCGGTGCTCGACGGCCGGTCGACCTCGTGGTGTCCGACATGCCAGTCGCGCTGAGGCACATCTCCGCCGGGTCGCGGGTGCGCAGACGAACTCGTTGTGTTACGTTGCGGTCTCGTTACGAACGCGTCACGAGGCCATGCACCCCAACGGCATGCGCTCCCCCGACGCCAGCAACGATCCCCGGACTGGAACCTGCCCGAACCCGTGCACGCCGACCCGAGCTCCGAACCCCCGCCGCACCGGCGCCGTCACCGTTCCCGGACACGCGTCCGGAACGCGTCGTTCAGCCTCGCCGTGCTCGCCGCAGCGCTGGTCGCGTCGCTGCTGAGCGCAACGGTGGCATCGGCGGACGATCCGGGTGGTGGATCGAGCCTGCAGGACCTCCAGCGCAAGCGCGATCAGGTCCGGAGCCAGAAGGCGACGAAGGCTGCCGAGGTCGACGGGCTCAAGGCCACCGACGCCAAGGTCACGTCTGCGCTCTCAGCGCTCGACGCCCAGGTCAACGCGCAACAGGATCGTGTCGAGGAGGCCCAGCGGGCGGTGGCGCAGGCCGAAGCAGACCGTCGCACGGCCGAACAGGCACAGGCCGACGCGCAGAGCGATCTCGACGCGCTCAGGACCCGGATGCGCACCTCAGCGGTGCAGGCCTACATCTCGATGGGCAGCTCCGATCCGATGGCCGGCGTCGCCGTGGGTGACGTCAACGACGCGGTCACCAAGCGGGCCTTCCTGTCGGTGCAGGCGAACGAGAACGCCGACATCGTCGAGCAGTTCCGGGCCAAGCAGGAGGACCTCGAGGCATCACGGGCCGCCGCGGCCTCCGCCGCCACCCGGGCGACGAAGAGCAGGGCGGCGGTCCAGTCACGGCTCAACGACCTCAACACCGCGTTCCAGAAGCAGCAGAGCTTCGCCGCACAGGTCGACGACCGGATCAACGCAGCGCTCGCCGAGGCCGACTCGCTGTCCGCGATCGACGCCAGCCTCTCCTCGTCGATCTCGACGAAGCAGGCCGAGATCGCACGGGTGCTCGCGGCGCAGAAGGCAGCAGCAGAGGCCCGCGCCGCGCAGGCGCGCATCACCCTGAAGCCGGCGGCCGGAGGCTCGCGAGGCGGCTCCCGACCCGCCGGCCCCAGCGTGTCGATCTCCGGTGGTGGATCGATCGTCAGCGTCGGCGGCATCCAGGTCAGCGCGTCGATCGCATCGAACCTGCAGGCGCTGCTCAACGCCGCTGCGTCCGCCGGGATCAGCCTGAGCGGCGGCGGCTACCGGGACCCCGCCGGCCAGATCGCCGTGCGTCGGAACAACTGCGGCTCGAGCGACTACGCCATCTACCAGATGTCGGCCTCGTCGTGTCGTCCACCGACTGCGAAGCCCGGCAGCTCGATGCACGAGCAGGGCCTCGCGATCGACTTCACCCAGGGTGGATCGACGTTGAGCCGGGGCAGCTCGGCGTTCGCGTGGCTGAAGGCCAACGCCGCGAGCTACGGGTTCCACAACCTGCCGTCGGAGCCGTGGCACTGGAGCACCAACGGCAACTGACGATCATGTGCTCCGAAGACATCCCCCGCGGCATCGTCGCCGTCCCCCCGCCGGACCGTCGCCGATTCCTGTCCACCGCCGGGATGATCGGCGGCGCAGCCACCTTCGCGGCCTTGACCGGCTGCACGACCGAGGTGGACCTGCCGTCGGGCAACGAGCGGACCAGTCCCGACGCCGGGATCATCCAGCACACCTACACGGGCCTGTCGGAACGCAGCGAGAGCCTCACGTTGCGCCAGCTCGTCGAGAGCTCCGACGCCGCAGCGCCCGACAACCAGCTGCGCGGATCGCACCGGATGATCTGGGACGTCGGCACCAGGGAGCCGCTGGTCGCGCTGAGCTTCGACGACGGCCCGGACCCTCGGTGGACGCCACAGGTGCTCGACGCGCTCAGCGCC
>CAYSCB010000426.1:0-2532 GCA_964429335.1 uncultured Aquihabitans sp. | reverse complement strand
TCGCCAAGAAGACCGCGTTGGATGCCGCCGTAGCGGTCACCAAAGGCGCTGTGCAGCTCTGCGGCGGCACCGGCTAT
Organism: uncultured Aquihabitans sp.; assembly: GCA_964429335.1. Classification (GTDB taxonomy): domain Bacteria; phylum Actinomycetota; class Acidimicrobiia; order Acidimicrobiales; family Microtrichaceae; genus Dermatobacter. The sequence continues at coordinate 2,455 of CAYSCB010000426.1, read as the reverse complement.
ATGCACGGCACCGAGGTGGAGCGCCACTACCGAGACGCGCGTCTGCTGCCCATCGGAGGAGGAGCGACCGAAGTGCTGACCGATCTCGCCGCACGACTGCTGGGGTACTCGACATGAGCACCGACACGACGACCGACACCGACACCGAACCGGTTGTGCCGACCGACACGACCGGATCCACGTCACGCCGCGAGGCGATGCTCACCAAGATCGCGTCGCTGCACGAGGAGCAGGCCAAGGCGGTGAACGCCGGGGCGAAGTACGTCGAACGTCACCACGCCCGGGGGAAGATGACCGCCCGCGAGCGCATCGAGCTGCTCGTCGACGAGGGCTCCGCGTTCCTCGAGCTGATGCCGCTCGCCGCGTGGGGGACCGACTTCCCCGTGGGGGCCAGCATCATCGTCGGCATCGGCGTGGTCGAGGGCGTCGAGTGCATGATCTCGGCGAACGACCCGACCGTGAAGGGCGGTGCCCTCAACCCGTACTCGTTGCGCAAGTCGTTCCGAGCCGCCGAGATCGCGCAGCAGAACCACCTGCCGTCGATCAACCTGACCGAATCCGGCGGCGCGGACCTCCCCACCCAGAAGGACATCTTCATCCCCGGGGGTCGGGCCTTCCGCGACCTCACCCGTGCCTCGGCGGACAAGCGGCCGACGATCTCGGTGGTGTTCGGCAACTCGACCGCCGGCGGCGCGTACGTCCCGGGCATGTGCGACTACGTGATCATGGTCAAGGAACGGGCCAAGGTGTTCCTGGGCGGACCGCCGCTGGTGAAGATGGCGACCGGCGAGGAGAGCGACGACGAGTCCCTCGGCGGCGCCGAGATGCACTCACGCATCTCGGGTTCGTCGGACTTCCTCGCCGTCGACGAGCACGACGCCATCCGCCTCGCCCGTCGGGTGGTCGCCCGCCTCAACTGGCGCAAGCGGGGCACGTCCCCGCCACCGACCTACGCGGAACCGGACCTCGACCCCGACGGCCTGTTGGACCTGATCCCGACCGACCTGCGCGAGCCGTTCGATCCCCGCGAGGCGATCCTGCGCATCGTCGACGGCACCGGGGTCGACAACGCGGTCGCGTTCGACGAGTTCAAGCCGCTGTACGGCCCGGCGCTGTGCGTCGGGTGGGCACGCCTGCACGGCCACGAGATCGGCATCCTGGCCAACGCCCGCGGCGTGCTGATGAGCGAGGAGGCCCAGAAGGCGGCGCAGTTCATCCAGCTCGCCAACCAGAAGGACACGCCGCTGCTGTTCCTGCACAACACGACCGGCTACATGGTCGGCAAGGACTACGAGCAGGGCGGGATCATCAAGCACGGGGCGATGATGATCAACGCCGTGTCCAACTCGAAGGTCCCGCACCTGACGGTGATCATGGGCGCGTCGTACGGGGCAGGGAACTACGGCATGAACGGCCGCGCCTACGACCCGCGGTTCCTGTTCACCTGGCCGAGTGCGAAGTCCGCGGTGATGGGCCCGGCGCAGCTCGCCGGCGTGCTGGAGATCGTCGCCCGCGAGTCCGCCGCGTCGAAGGGCGAGCCGTTCGACGCCGAGGCGTTCGCCGGGATCACCGAGATGGTCGAGGCGACGATCGAGGAGCAGTCGCTGCCGTACTTCCTGTCGGGGATGGTCTACGACGACGGGGTCATCGACCCGCGTGACACCCGGACGGTGCTCGGCATCTGCCTGTCGGTCATCGACAACCAACCGATCGAGGGCGCCATGAACTTCGGCGTCTTCCGGATGTAGGGGATCCCACAGTGATCAACCGACTCCTGGTCGCCAACCGCGGCGAGATCGCCCGCCGCATCTTCAGGACCTGCCGCGAGCTCGGCATCGCGACCGTCGCCGTGCACTCCGACGCGGATGCGGCGATGCCGTTCGTCTCCGAGGCCGACGCCGCGGTCCGACTGCCCGGCAACACCTCGGCAGAGACCTACCTGCGGGCCGATCTCATCGTCGATGCAGCGCTGCGGTCGGGAGCCGACGCCGTGCATCCCGGCTACGGCTTCCTGTCGGAGAACGCGTCGTTCGCCCGCGCGGTGATCGACGCCGGACTCACCTGGGTCGGCCCGGACCCCTCTTCGATCGAGGCGATGGGATCGAAGATCTCGGCGAAGGCGCTCATGGCCGACGCGGGGGTGCCGGTGCTGGGTCGACTCGAACCCGACGCTGCGACCGAGTCGGACCTGCCGTTGCTGGTCAAGGCGTCCGCTGGTGGTGGTGGGCGGGGCATGCGAGTCGTCCGAGACATCGACGCGCTGGCCGGCGAGATCGCCGCCGCCGCCGCCGAGGCGGCCTCCGCGTTCGGGGACGGCACGGTGTTCGGCGAGCCGTACGTGGAGCACGGCCGCCACGTCGAGGTCCAGCTCATCGGCACCGCCTCCGGAGCGATCGTCCTCGGGTAGCGGGACTGCTCGGTGCAGCGTCTCCACCAGGATGTCATAGAGGAGGTA
>CAYSCB010000425.1:0-2546 GCA_964429335.1 uncultured Aquihabitans sp. | reverse complement strand
CAGCCTGGGAACGATCCGTAGACGCCACCGTCGCAGCAGCAGGCTCGAACCCCACGAACCCCGGACCCGAAGTCCCGTAGCTGCTATCGCCGCCGGAGCCGTCGCCGATCTCGTCTTCCCCCATGCAGGAACTCATGTTCGCCACCCTAGGAAGGGGGTGTGACACTCCATCCGGCCACCCGAGAAGGCTCTCCGGTGGAGACCCGCTGGAGCTGTCGAACAATCGTGAGGCTGGCGGCGCCTGCACCGACGACGACGATCAACGTCGGCTCCAGAACGCTCGTCGTCGGGTGACGTCGGCCCGCGCCGGCAACAGCCCGGGGGCGACCTCGGCGATGAGCGCTTCGACCGCTTGCGGGCTCGGGTTCACAAGGGCCCGTCCACCGATGACGACCGTCGGCACGGTCTCGTTGCCTCTCGCGACGGAGCGCACCACGACGGCTGCATCCGGGTCGTCCCATATGTTGTGGAACCGCATCGGCACCTTGCGGCGCTTCAGCGATCGCTTCAACGAGAAGCAGAACGGGCACCCGGGACGCCAGTAGACGTCGAGCGCATCAGGGATCGCATCACTGGTCACGAGGCATGAAACCTCTCGGAACCCGTCCACCTTCCCCACCGGCGGTCCTGCGACGCCGGCACGAATCCGCAGTTCGCATGCTCGGGATGATCGTCGGGCCGCTCACGACATCACCCGACATGACGGGCGCGCCGTCAGCACGGGCCAACGCGAGGTTGTCGAGTCGGTCACCCGCTTCGACCGCGACGGAGTTGCCGCTCTGCGGGCGACAGCGGCGTCGCAGGACCACGACTACCGGCGCAACTACTTGCCGCCCTCGTGGATGCTGCGCCGAGCTGGTGCTGGCCTGCAGGCCGTTCCTGGCCTCGGGGTCGGCGTTCGTGACGACTCGTGCGGCCGAGTGCGAGCGGTTCCGGGTAGTTCGCGACTACTTCCGCGACTACGCGACAGGTCGCCGGCTGGCACCTCGAGACCGACTCAACACGAGAGTCCGTCGCCCGTTCCTCGGAGGTGCACGCACGGCACAGAGGTCACCGCATTCCGTCACAGATGGAAGAATCGTTCCATTTTTGCGGGCTAACTGGGTATGCTCTGTCGGATGGACTTCGTCCGACCGATCGAGGCCATCGTGCCAGGCGCTCAGGGGCGGGTGCTCGCCGTGCTCGCCGAGACCACGGCCGAGCTGAACCTGCGGTCGATCGCACAGCTCGCCGAGATCAGCCAGGCCCAGACCTCGCGGCTGCTCCCGGAGCTGGTCGACCTCGGCGTCGTGGAGCGGCGAGAAGTGCCGCCAGCTTCGCTCTTCCGGATCGTCCCCGAACACATCGCCTCCCGGGCGCTGCTAGCACTCGCCCGCTCCGCCGACGCCGTCCTGGAGGAGATGGGACGACTGGCCCGATCGCTCCCCCACCCACCAGCCAGTGTGATCGTCTTCGGATCGTTCGCCCGACGCGAAGCCGATACCCACAGCGACATCGATGTCGTCATCGTTCGCCCGACAGAGATCGACGAGGACGACGACGGATGGCTCGACTCGCTCGACGCGTGGCGAAGCGCGGTTCGGCGACTCAGCGGCAACGTCGTCGAGGTGCTCGAAGTCAGCACCGACGAGGCCGCCACCAAGCTCAGGGGCCGGAGCCAGGTGTGGACCGACATCCGCCGTGACGGACAGGTCGTGCATGGCCTCAGCCTCGACGAACTCCGGGCCGCCCGAAGTGGCTAGGTCAGCGCTGACCAGGACGGTCTCGGCAGCGCAGGTCCGCTCATGCGCGGCCAAAGCCCGGGAGTTCGCCGAAGCCGCCACCAGCGATCTCCAGGCCGGTCGCAACATCGCCGCCACGAGCCTCGCCATCCACGCCGACATCAACGCCGCCGACGCCGTCTGCGGTGTCCGGCTCGCCAAGCGAGCAGCGGGCGAAGACCACGACCAGGTACTCGGGTTGCTCGGCCAAGCCGGACCGGACGGCGCCGCAGTCGCTCGCGACCTCCGACGCCTGCTTCCCCTCAAGACCAAGGCCGAGTACGAACCTGACGACATCGCTCCGCCCGTCGCAGCAAAGGCAGTCGAACGCGCTCAACGGTGCGCCGCAGTGGCCCAGCGAGTTGCCGAGCGGAGGGGGTAGCCCACTCCGCTCTCGAGGCGGGCGGCATCGACAGCCCGAGCCCCTCCTGACGGCCACGGCCGTACGCCGGGTCAGGCGACCCGTTCGAAGAGGTACGCGAACGGCGACTTCGTGTAGCCGACCCCTCGACCGCTGGCGTGCAGTGATGCCCTGGTCACTTCGACGTCCCGCCTGGGCACGAGGTCCGCTCGGCGAAACGACGCATCGAGGCGCCCCAGCACTGGCGACCACGTGGCATCGCTGCTGCGCCGGTCGCACCCCACGGTCCGTGAGAAGCCCATCTGGCGGTCAAGACGTCCAGTCCCGTCGAGTGTCGTCGTGCCCGGGGAGAGATTCGAACTCTCACGCTCCGAAGAGCCGAGGGGTTTAAGCCCTCTGCGCCTGCCAGTTACGCCACCCGGGCG
>CAYSCB010000424.1:0-2550 GCA_964429335.1 uncultured Aquihabitans sp. | reverse complement strand
CCTCGGTCAGGCAGTTCATCGAGTTCGCCGTGAACATTCCCGAACAGGACCCGCATGTCGGACACGCCGAACGCTCGATCTGGTCCACCTCGGCGTCGCTCACGGCCATGTCACCGGAGCGCTCGATCGCGGTGATCAGGTCCACGGCGACCTCGTTGCCGGCGAGGCGGGTCTTGACGGCCTCCATCGGCCCGCCGGAGACGAACACGGTCGGGATGTTCAGCCGCATCGCCGCCATCAGCATCCCCGGGGTGATCTTGTCGCAGTTCGAGATGCACACGAGCGCGTCCGCGCAGTGCGCCTCGACCATGTACTCCACGGAGTCCGCGATCAGGTCGCGACTCGGGAGGCTGTAGAGCATCCCCGCGTGACCCATCGCGATGCCGTCGTCCACGGCGATCGTGTTGAACTCCTTGGCGACGCCGCCGGCAGCGGTGATCTCCGCGGCGACGAGTTGACCCATGTCCTTGAGGTGGACGTGGCCCGGCACGAACTGCGTGAACGAGTTCGCGATCGCGACGATCGGCTTGTCGAAGTCCGCGTCGGTCATGCCCGTCGCACGCCACAGGGCACGGGCGCCGGCCATGTTGCGGCCGTGGGTGGAGGTGTGGGATCGCAGCTCTGGCACGATCGGAACCTACCCCGTCACACGGTCTCGTCAACGGGCCGGGGTCACCTTGGCGACGAGCAGGTCCTCCCGCCCGCGGAGGATTCCGGTCGCCAGTCGGATGCCGGCGAACAGCACGAGAGCGCCGACGGCCGGCACGACGAGCGAGACGAGTGCTGTCATCGCCGGTGAGACCGTGGACGCCCAGAACACCGCGCCGGCCATCGGCAGGGAGATCACACCGAGCACCACCATCTCGATGAGCAGCACGGTGCTGGCGAGACAGCCCTGCCCCGCATCGCCGGCAGCGAACGGGTTCGGGCTCTCTGGCACGGCGAACGGCGCCGCCGCCGCGCTCAGCACCGACGCGCCGGTCGCCATCATCACCGAACCGGCGGCGAGCAACGCCCCCGCCGGGGCCCAGGACCACCCACGGTGGACGACGGCGAGGCCGGCGACGAGCAGAGCCGCCGGCAACGCCATCGTCACGAGCGACGACACCGCCTTGCCACGAGCCAGGACACCTCCGTCGGCGCCCGCTGCGACCTCCATCCACAGCGCGGGTCCGTCGAAGCCGAAGGCGTTGCTGGACTCGAACAGCACGGCGAAGTGCAACAGGCCGGCGGTCAGGACGTAACGACCGTCGCCACCCGATCCGTTCAGCAGCGGTGCGACGAGAAGCGCGCCCATGCCGAGGAACAGAGCGACCACGGTGTTGACCGCCTCCCGCGGCGTCCGGGCCTTCGTCCGCAACGTCCGCGCACCGACGGCGGTCGCACGACCTGGGGGGAGCGCCCGCAGCACGCCCGCTCGCACCCCGGCGTCGCCGGTGCGAATCCGGCGTCCCCCGGCACCGACCCCCGGCGGCGCGATCGCGAGACGTCCGGTGCTCACCCCGTGGATCCACCAGAGGACAGGCAGCCAGAGCACGCCGAGCAGCAGGTGCACCGACCCGGCCGCGGGGTCAGAGGACGCAACGGCCAACGCCCGGCCGAGCTGACCCGGAGGCGACCACGCGAACACCCGGGCGAGATCGAACCACTGGTGGCGGTCCCAGCCCTGGATCGCCTGGAAGGCGAGTTGAGAGCCGAGCCACATGCCGATCGCGGCGAACGCTGCGAGGGTCTGTGCGACGTGTCGTGTGCGGCCGTGGGCCAGCATGCCGAGCACGTTCGCCGCCGTCCGGCTGCACAGCAGCAGCGTCGCCCACCAGCCCACGACCACCGCAGCGACGACGAGGCGGCCGGTCCAGGAGGCGCCGACGGTGAACCCGACGAAGAGACCTCCGCCGGACAAGCCGGCCAGGATCGCCGGCGGGCCGATGACGGCGGCTGCGAGGGTGGCGGTGCCGAGACGGTGCGGGCCGATGGGTTCCGTGGCGAGGTTGCGGACGTCGATCGTGACCTCCACGCCCGCGGCGGCGGACAGGAGCGCGATGCCGAACACCATCACCGGGATCACGATGACGATGAGGAGGTCGCCGTTGAGCATCGATCGGCCGAGGCCCGCCAGCGCTGCGAAGCCGAACAACCCGAGCAGCACCGAGGTGACGAGCGACAACCACGTCTGGACCCGGAGCTGCATGCGACCCGTCAGGCCGTTGCGCAGCAGGTTCCACTTGAGCGACATGAGGACCCGGCACGCCCGACCGAGGGAGACCTCGCCGGCCGGCTGCTCAGCGCTCACGTCGCACTGCACGATCGGCCGGTCCGTCCAGCCAGTCGAGCCCCTCCCGGCCGACCGGGTCGACGCCGATCATCCCGATGAACGCGTCCTCGAGCCGGTGGCCGCCGCGCACGTCGTCGATCGCACCGGCGGCGAGCAGCCGACCCTCGGCCATCACCGCGACGTGGTCGCAGAACCGTTCGAAGAGGTCCATGACGTGGCTCGAGAACACGACCGTGCCGCCGGCGGCCCGGTACCGGTCGAGCAGTCCCCTGATC
>CAYSCB010000423.1:0-2559 GCA_964429335.1 uncultured Aquihabitans sp. | reverse complement strand
CCTCATGGGTGACAGCGTCGAGAAGCGCAAGGAGTTCATCCAGACGAACGCGTCCGACGTCCGGTTCCTCGACATCTGAGCCGCACCCGACCAGCGACCACCGAGGTCACATGAGCGACGACAACCCAACTCCACCCGCCGGCGGCCTGACGTTCGGCACGATCGAGCCGATCGAGATCCAGACCGAGATGGAGCAGTCCTTCCTGGACTACGCCGTGTCCGTCATCGTCTCTCGGGCACTGCCCGATGCACGTGACGGGCTCAAGCCGGTGCACCGGCGGATCCTCTGGGCGATGCACGAGGCCGGACTCCGGCCCGACCGCAACCACAAGAAGTGCGCGACGGTCGTCGGCGACGTCCTCGGTAAGTACCACCCGCACGGCGACCAGTCCGTCTACGACGCCCTGGTCCGGATGGGCCAGGACTTCTCGCTCCGGCATCCGCTGATCGATCCGCACGGGAACTTCGGTTCGCCGTCGGACCCGCCGGCCGCCTACCGCTACACCGAGTGCCGGTTGACGTCGCTCGCCATGCACATGCTGGCCGACATCGACGAGGACACGGTCGACTTCGCTGCGAACTTCGACGGTTCGACCGAGGAGCCGAAGGTCCTGCCGAGCAGGTTCCCCAACCTGCTGGTCAACGGCAGCCAGGGGATCGCCGTGGGCATGGCGACGAACATCCCGCCGCACAACCTGGGTGAGGTGATCGATGCCACGATCCACCTCATCGACCACTCCGACGCGACCTCGGACGACCTGCTCGAGTTCGTGAAGGGCCCGGACTTCCCGACCGGGGCGCACATCATGGGTCGCGCCGGTCTCGTCTCGGCCGCTCGGACGGGACGTGGCTCCATCAAGCTCCGGGCCCGCGCCGAGATCGAGGAGGGACCGAGAGGCGACCGGATCGTGGTCACCGAGATCCCGTACCAGACGTCGGTCGAGTCGATCGAGGAGAAGATCGCCGAGCTCGCCAACTCCCGGGTGATCGACGGGATCAGGGAGCTCCGCAACGAGAGCTCGAAGGGCCGCCCGCGGCTCGTCATCGAGCTCAAGAAGGACGCGCCTGCCAACGTCGTGCTCAACAACCTGTACAAGCACACGCCGTTGCAGACCACATTCGCGACGAACTTCGTCGCGCTCGTGGACGGTGTGCCGCGCACCCTCGACCTCCGCAGCGCCATCGCGCACTACATCGAGCACCAGGTCACCGTCATCACCCGTCGCTCCAGGTTCCGTCTGGCCAAGGCAGAGCGCAGGGCGCACATCGTCGAGGGGTTCCTGCGAGCCCTCGACCTGATCGACGAGATCATCGCCGCGATCCGCGCGTCGGCCGATCGTGGTGCCGCGATCGCGGCGTTGCAGTCCGAGGCGTTCGCGTTCAGCGAGGTGCAGGCGACCGAGATCGTCGACATGCGCCTGTCGACGTTGACCCGACTCGGTCGTGAGCGACTCGAGGAGGAGATGGCGCAACTCCGGGAGACGATCGCGGAGCTCCAGGCCATCCTGTCCGACGACGGCCGGCTCCGTGGTGTCATCGTCGAGGAGCTCACCGAGATCCGCGACGAGTTCGCCACAGAACGCCGGACCACGCTCGAACACGACGACGGGGACCTCGAGATCGAGGACCTCATCGACGACGAGGAGGTCGTCGTCGTGATGACCGCCCGCGGCTACATCAAGACCGTCGCGGCCGACGTGTTCCGGACCCAGGGGCGCGGCGGCAGGGGAGTCGCCGGCGCCAAGCTCCGTGACGAGGACTACATCACGGACCTCATCCACACCTCCGCCCACGCCTTCCTGCTGTTCTTCTCCAACCGCGGCAAGGTGTACCGGCTCAAGGCGCACCGGATCCCGCAGCGGGACCGGACGGCGCAGGGACTGGCGATCGTCAACCTCCTCCGACTGCAGCCCGACGAGAAGATCCAGACGATCATCGACACCCGCGACTACGAGACGCACCGGTACCTGTTCTTCGTGACAGCCAACGGCGTCGTCAAGAAGACGATGTTCAACGCCTACGACAGCTCACGTCAGGACGGGCTGATCGCGGTGAACCTCCGCGACGGCGACGAGCTGGTGCGGGTGCTTCCCACCTCGGGTGACGACGAGATCCTGCTCGTGTCGGAGGGCGGCAAGGGGATCCGGTTCTCCGAGACGGACGTGCGGCCCATGGGACGCACAGCAAGCGGGGTCCGGGGGATGAAGCTCCGCCCCGACGACCGCGTGGTGGGTGCTGGTTCCGTCGCACCCGACCTGCGGTTGTTGACCATCACCGACGCCGGCTACGGCAAGCGCACCGATGTGGAGCAGTTCAACGTCCAGGGTCGAGGTGGCCAGGGCGTCCGCTCCCACAAGCTGCACGCCGACCGCGGTCGGGTGATCACGGGTCTTCTGGTGGCCGACGACGACCAGATCTTCCTCATCAACGATTCGGGTGTGGTGATCCGCACCGCGGTGGACACGGTCTCGGTCCAGGGTCGTGACGCGACCGGCGTCCGGGTGATGAACCTCGACGACGACACCCGTGTCGCTGCGGTCGCCCGGGTCCTGGCCAGCG
>CAYSCB010000422.1:0-2562 GCA_964429335.1 uncultured Aquihabitans sp. | reverse complement strand
TGTTCGAAGCCGATGCTTTCGGGTCCGTACACGTCGATGGTTGCGGCGAGGGTGTCTCCGGAGCGGGGGATCGCCGCGTGGTTGCGTGGTCGTGGTGGCTCGACACCGTCGTGATCGGCGTAGGAGGCGATCTGTGTGATGTCGCGGGTGAACGCGGTCCACGTCGATGGTGCGCGCATGAGGTCGAACAGCTCGTGTTGGATCGAGGTGAACGTGTCGAGGGTGCGGTCGTTGAGGTGTCGGCACACTTCGCGTACCCGGTCCACCGACACGGTTCCGTCGCGGAGTGCGTCAGCGACATCAGGCAGGCGGCGCAGCATGTTGGCGGTTGCGAGATCGCGGCGGACACGGCGTTGGTCGACACCGTGACGCCACGCGGCTTCGTTCGCGACGACGTGACCGAGGCGGCGGTCGGTCAGATCACGGGCATGCAACTCGGCGAACAGAGCAAACCGCGTCGAGTGGAACAGGCGATCAGCGACCTCGAGTGCGTCGAAGAGACCGAGACACGAATCATCATCCAACGCCTTCGGATCCAACCCGGCCAGCACCCCCAACCCGGCCAACGCAGCAGCGACCTCGCCAGGCGGAGAGAACACCGGCTCCCCGACGTCCGTCCCGAGGAGGAGATCCTCGGATTCGGACCGGAGGAACTGCCAACGTGATCGCGGTGGACGCCTCGGCACTCGTGGCCATCGTGCTGGGCGCAACGGATGCCGAGTCGCTGCTCGCTGAGCGAACGCCCGGTGGTGGTGTTCGTGTGTGAGATGGACTGCCCAGCGGTCGATCTCGCACGCGAACGTCAGCTGCGACGGTCGGATTCGGTGATCTGATCGCTGCCGACCGGCGGTGTGCTGACAGGACGCCTGCCGCCGTCGGTGTGGTCGATGTCGGCATCGGACTCCGGGCGCACCGGTGCGGTGAGGATGCCGCCGCCGGGGTCGACGGCGACGTGCTGGGCCGCCCGACGCCACGACCGGTTCCTCGCCGACACGATCCAGCGCTCCAGTGGCTGCAGCAGCTCGCTGCGGACCCGCCGCTCCGCATCAAGTGCCGTTCGCTCCTCGAGGAACAGGATCCCGTTCTCGTAGCCGCGGGCGATGAGCTCGGGGGTGTGGGAGAAGTCGTCGTAGCGGATGTCGGGCCGACCACCCGGTGGGAGGATGACGGCCTCGACGCCGTCGGGCAGCGCTGCGAGGTCACGGGCGAAGCGGCCGTTGCGCGCCACCCAGTACGCCTGCATCGCTGCGTCGAGCGGTCGACGGATCGTCGCGTCGGGCTTGCCATGACGACCGACGTGCAGCACGTAGATCTCCCGGCACCCCAGCTCGACCGCACGTGTGATGGGGACGTTGTCGACCACGCCACCGTCGACGAAATGACGTCCCTCGATCGTCACCACGGGGAACACCGCCGGCAGCGCAGCGGATGCCAGCACCGCCGGTACCAGGTAGCCCTCTGAGAACCAGTGCTCCGCGGCCGTCTCGACCTCCGCCGCCACGCACTCGAACGGGAGCTGCAGATCCTCGAAGCGCCGAGTGGCTCCGAGCAGCACCTCGAGACCGCGGCGGAGACCGTCGTTGGAGTGCAGCGACTCCCCCTTGCGGACCATCTGCACCAGCGACGGCAGACGCGACGACGGCATCACCTCTTCGAGCGCCGCGGTCCAGTACTCCTCGAGCCGCCGCACGCCCTCGAGGGTCGGGTCGAGCGCGAAGGCGGCGCCGTTCATGGCACCGACCGAGCAGCCGAGGACGACATCCGGCACGATGTCGTGCTCGCACAGCGCCCGGAGCATCCCGACCTGCAACGCGCCGAGGTTCCCTCCGCCGGAGAGCACGAACGCCACGCGGGGCTTGCGGCGGGTCAACGACCTGAGCGTGGGCACGGCATCGAGGCTAGATGAGCGCTCCGTGCACCCGGCCCTCTGTGTGCCGACCGGCGCCGGTCCGACTCGCCGTAGCGGTCTGCGTCAGCTTGGATTCGCACGGACCGCGACGTCGGTCGCGGCACACGACCGCACGTAGCGGGCGAACTCGTCGGGGTGCGACAGGTGGGCGCCGTGGCCGGCTCCCACGATCTCGACGTAGGTCGCCGACGGGAGCTGTCCGGCCAGGTCCTCGGCGGAGCGGTGCCAAGCGGGGTGGCTCGCAGAACCGGCCCCGACGACGACGTGGACGCCGACCGCCCCGAGACGCGGCAGATCCGGGGAGCGACGCAGGGCACGCAGCTCGGCCACGAGCTGCGACCCCTCCGCCCGGCGGATTGCCCGGTCCTCCTCTCGGAGGCGATCCCAGACCACGTCGCCGACCATCAGCCGGTAGAAGGCCTCCGCTGCTGCGCCCGACCCGGCTGCGTCGTCGGCGGCGAGCGCCAGGTCCGCGCCGTCGGAGCGGTACGTCGACAGGCTCGGGACGGGGGACTCGAACGCGCCGAGGCCGACGAGACCGTCCGGATCAGCTCCCGCGAGCTGCAACGCCACCGTCCCACCGAAGCTGTGTCCCACGACGACCACGGTGGCGGTCCCGACCCAGCTGATGATCGCCAGCAGGTCCGCCGCCT
>CAYSCB010000421.1:0-2569 GCA_964429335.1 uncultured Aquihabitans sp. | reverse complement strand
GCGTCCTACTCACGAGTCGCAACTCGTCGATCCCGTTGCGGTTCCGCAACGACCTGCCCTACGACGTGACCATCCGGCTGCGGATCCGCTCCAACCGCCTGGACATCGGCGGGGGCCCCGAACGCACCGTCGTGCTGCACCCCGGCGGGAACGTCACCGATCTCCCGGTGACGACACGTGCTCCGGGCGCGACGCTCCTGCGGATCGACGCGACATCACCCGACGGAACCCTCGTCCTGCCGTCGAGAGCGATCCCGGTCACCTCCTCGACGATCTCCGGCGTCGGAGCGGTCCTGTCGGTCCTCTCCCTGCTCGTACTCGCCGGTTGGTGGTTGACGACGGTGCGTCGGAACCGCCGCCGACGACGCGACGACCGACTGCTGCGACGTCGTCACGCCATCGACAGCGCCACCGTCGACAGCGCCACCATCGACAGCGCCGAGGACCCGTCGAATGCCGCGGACGCACCGAGGGCCGAGGGTGCCGATAGCGTGAGTCCAGGTGGATGAGACGCAGGTCGGCCCCGGCCGGGTCGACATCACCGAGGGATCACCCGCAGCGGGAACGCTCGCTGGAACCCTCCTGTGCGGACGCTACCGACTCGAGCGCATGATCGGTGCCGGCGGCATGGCCCAGGTGTGGGAGGGCTCCGACGACGTGCTCGGCCGACGGGTCGCGATCAAGGTCCTGCACCCGCACCTGGCCGGCGATGACGCCATCGTCCGTCGCTTCCGCCAGGAGGCCGTCGCTGCCGCACGACTCAACGATCCCGGGATCGTCGGTGTGTACGACACCTGCCGCGACAGCGGCAACGAGGCGATCGTCATGGAGTTGCTCGACGCGACGACGCTGCGCCAACTCCTCGACGAGCGCGGCACGCTCGACGCCGACACCACGATGCGCATCGGTCTGCGCCTCCTCGACGCACTCGAAGCAGCCCATCGGGCGGGCATCGTGCACCGCGACGTGAAGCCGTCGAACATCCTGCTGTGCGACGACGGCCGTGTGAAGATCGCGGATTTCGGGATCGCGAAGGCCGACGACCAGACGGAGCTGACCCGCGAGGGCACGCTCGTGGGTACGGCCTCCTACCTCGCGCCCGAGCAGTTGACCAACATGGAGGTGGATGCCCGTGCCGATCTGTACGCGCTCGGGCTCGTCCTCTACGAGTGCCTGACCGGTCGCGTCCCCTTCGAAGGCGACACCGGCGCAGCGGTCGCCCTCGCTCGCCTGCACACCGATCCGGTGCACCCGCGCCGCCTGCGCGCGGATGTTCCGACGCATCTCGCGAACGCCATCCTGCGCTCCCTCGAGCGCGACCCCGACGACCGCTTCGGTTCCACCGCCGAGTTCCGTGCAGCTCTCATCCGACCGGACCTGCCCGTGCCGGTCACGACATCAGGACCGCCACCACCCGCCGAGGCACCGACCGCTGCGGTGATCGAGGCTCCCGGGTTCGGGCGCTCCGAACGACGATGGTTGATGCCCGCCTTCATCATCCTGCTCATCGCCGTCGCGGTGATCGTCGCCGGTCTGCTGCTGCGCGAGTCCCGACCGACGATCCGTACACCTCCCAGCACAGCTCCGAACGCCTCAGCCGGACCCCTGTCGGTCGCATCGACGGTGTCGTATGACCCACAGGGAAGCGGCACCGCCGGCGAGAACGACAGCCTCGCGGCACGGGCGACGGATGGGGACGAGCACACGGCCTGGCGAACCGAGTCCTACGACCAGGCGGACTTCTTCGGTCCGAAGCACGGGGTCGGACTCGTTCTCACGTTGGCGCACCGATCGAAGCTCGACAGCATCCGCGTCATCGGTTCGACGAACGGCTTGTCGGCCGACGTGTTCGTGCTCGATGGACCCGCGGATCCCGCGGGACCGGGGACATCGACGCCGACCGGGCGGATGACCGATGTCCGCAGCCGCACCAGCGTCGATCTCGGCGGTGCGATCGGGACCACCGTGGTGCTGTGGATCACCAACCTCGGCGACCCCGTCGACGGCGGTCGTCATCGCGTCGAGATCAGCGAAGTCGTCCCGATCGGCGTGCCGGGTCCGGGGTGAGCGACGATCACCGCACCGTGCCGAGCGACGAGGACCTGATCGACCGCTCGCTCGGAGGTGACCGCAACGCGCTCGAGCAGCTGCTCCGACGCCATCACGACCGGATCCTCGCGGTGTGTCACCGCCTGTGCCGCGATCACGGAGACGCCGAGGACGCCGCACAGGAGGCGCTCATCGCGATCGTGCGCGGTCTGGATCGGTTCGATCGTCGATCCCGATTCTCGACGTGGGCGTACCGGGTGACGACGAACTGCTGCATGGACGAGCTCCGCCGTCGTCGACGGCGTCCGGATCCGCTCGACGACGCACGGATGCCGACGACCATCGCAGCGGATCCCGGTCCGGACCTGATCGTCGAAGGTCGCGACCAGTGGCGGACGTTGGCGGCGGTGCTCGACGAGCTACCCGAGGAGTTCCGCGTCCCGCTGGTGCTCAGGGATGTCGCCGATCTCGACTACGCCGCGATCGGTGAGATCCTCGACCTGCCACCGGGAACGGTCCG
>CAYSCB010000420.1:0-2577 GCA_964429335.1 uncultured Aquihabitans sp. | reverse complement strand
CGCCGAAGTCGTCGAGACCGACGGTCAACGTCGCTTCCTGACCGAGGCGGGGTGCGACCTCGTCCAGGGATTCCTGTACGCACCACCCCTGCCGCGCGTCGCGTTCGAGCGGTTCCTCGCCGAGCACAGCGGGACGGCGTCGCCGGTGACGCCTGACATCGTCCTCAGCCCGTCACGCTGAGCGTCCCCCCACCGATCTCGGCGTCGCCATCGACGTCACTGCCGGTGACCACTCCGGCATCGCTCCCCACATCGGCATCACCGCTCACGTCGGCATCGCCGGTCCATCCCGCCGACGGCAACGAGACCACGAATCGTGCACCGCCGAGCTCGCTGTCCTCGACGTGGATCCGACCGCCGTGGTGTTCCACGATCCGCCGGGTGAGCGCCAGTCCGAGCCCCGTACCCCCGTCGTCACGAGCACGGCCCTCCTGGAGGCGGGCGAACCGCTCGAAGATCCGCGTCCGCGCTTCGGGCGGGACGCCGGCGCCGTCGTCGCCCACGGCGAGCACGACCCAGGGACCCTGCTCGTGCACCTCCACGGCGACGTGGGACGTGGCGTGGCGCGCTGCGTTGTCCAGCAGGTTGCGCACCACGCTGGTGAGCTCCTCGCGGTTGCCCCAGACGCGGCCCGCCGACACGCCGGACAGGTCGAGGTGGGTGCCGGACATGCGGGCCCGTTGCGCCATGACCAGCTCGTCGAGGTCGACATCGCCCCGCGGGCCGAAGCGACCCTCCTCGAGGCGCGCCATCGCGAGCAGGTTCCCGACGAGGTGATCGAGCCGATCGTCCTCGGCGAGGACGGTCCGTGCGATCGACGGCCAGTCGACGTCGTCGGGATAGCGCAGCGCCGTCTCCAGCTGGGTGCGGATCGACGCCACCGGCGAGCGCAGCTCGTGCGAGGCGTCCGAGACGAACTGGCGTTGCTTCACCGACGCCTTCTCGAGACGATCGAGCATGCTGTTCATCGTCCGGGCGAGGAGGGCGATCTCGTCCTCGGTCGGAGGCACCGGGACCCGCGCGTCCAGGTTGGTGCTGCTGAGCTCCCGGACCCGTCGGGTCATCGCGGCCACCGGCGCGAGCGCCTGACCGGTGATCACCCACGTCATGGCGCCAGCTGCGAACACCAGCAGCGGCAGACCCAACCACAACGCGCCGCTCAGGGCGCCCACGGAACGGTCGATCTCGTTGAGGGGCGACACGGCATGGATCGTGAGGCTGCCCCACTGGGTCGGCACGGTCTTGGTGACCTCGACGGCATCGTCCGCCTTCGGCAGCGACGGACCCACCCGGCCGAAGAGGACGAGTCGCCCCTGGGAGTCCACACCACGCACCTTCATGTGCGAGAACGCCTTGCCGTCGAGGTAGAAGTAGGTCGTCGAGATCACCTGCTCGAGATCCGGCGCTCCGCCGAGGAACGAGTTCGACACCTGGTCCGAGAGCTGGCCGGTGAGCTCCGACTGCGTGGAGAACAGCTCGACGGGGACGTTCCCGCTGTTGAGCATCTCCGCCATCGACTCGAGCACACGTTCGTTGCGGGCCCGCAGGTCGTTGGTCAGCGTCGCCTCGACCCATCGGGTGAGCAGCACGCTGCCGCCGAGCAACGACAGGCCGACGACGAGGACCACCGTGACGGTCAGCCGGAACCGGACGGAGTGCGCGACCCTGGTCCGCATGCGGATCCTGCCGGCGGGCTCACCGGCGGGACCGTCGGGATCCGGGACCTCGTCAGCCATCAGCTCCTGAGCCGATGCGGTAGCCGACGCCGCGGACGGTCTCGATGTCGTTGCGGTCGAAGGGACGGTCGATCTTGCGACGCAGGTAGCCGACATAGACCTCGACGACGTTCGGGTCGCCCTCGAAGTCGTCACCCCACACGCGTTCGAGCAGGTCCTGCTTGGCGACGACCTGGCCGGGCTTGCGCATGAGCGCCTCGAGGAGCTCATACTCACGTGTGGTCAATGAGATCGCGGTGTCGCCGCGACGGCACGTCCGGGCGAGCGGGTCGAGCACCAGGTCACCGATGATGAGCGGCTGTGCACGACCGTCGGCCGAGCGACGCAGCAGCGCCCGGATCCGTGCGATGAGCACGACGAACGAGAACGGCTTGGACAGGAAGTCGTCCGCACCGGTGTCGAGCGCCTCCGCCTCGTCGTACTCACCCTGCTTGGCGGTCAACATGAGGATCGGCGTGCCGATCCCCTCGTCGCGCAACGTCCGACAGACCCGGTAGCCGTTCATGCCGGGCAACATGATGTCGAGCACGATCACGTCGACGCTCTCGTCCCGTGCCTTCTCGAGGCCACTCACCCCGTCGTGGACCACCTCGACGTCGAAGCCCTCGGCGAGCAGCCCTCGTGCGACACCTTCGGCGAGCGCGACCTCGTCTTCGACGATGAGGACACGTCCCTGCGGTTCGATGCCGCCTTCCTGGTCGTCCACGTCGTTTCTCCCCTCGGATGTGCACCGGCGCCGGCCGGCAGGTCGATGTCGTGCCCGCACAGTCTCTCAGGTTCGGCCCCCGACTGTGTGACGCTCACCTGAGAGAACCCCTCCCCGCAGGAAAACGGGGGTCGG
>CAYSCB010000419.1:0-2582 GCA_964429335.1 uncultured Aquihabitans sp. | reverse complement strand
TGGTCGCCCTTCGTGACGCTTCGGTCGACATCGACAAGGGCGAGTTCGTCTTCCTGGTGGGGCCCTCCGGCTCCGGCAAGTCCACCTTCCTGCGGCTCCTCAACCGGGAGGAGCGACCCGAGAAGGGTCGGATCTTCGTAGCGGGCAAGGACATCGCGGAGCTGCCCGCATACAAGGTGCCGTACCTCCGCCGGAACATCGGCAGCGTCTACCAGGACTTCAAGCTGCTGCCGACCAAGAGCGTCTACGAGAACGTCGCGTTCGCCCTCGAGGCGATCGGTCGACCGAAGTCGGCGATCAAGGAGGCGGTCCCGCAGATCCTGGACCTCGTCGGGTTGCTGAAGAAGCAGAGCAACATGCCCAACGAGCTGTCCGGCGGCGAGCAGCAACGCGTCTCGATCGCCCGGGCGTTCGTGAACCGTCCGCTGATCCTGCTCGCGGATGAGCCCACCGGGAACCTCGATCCGGCCACCTCGGTCGGGATCATGAAGCTGCTCGACCGGATCAACCGGACCGGTACGACCGTCGTCATGGCGACCCACGACCGCGGGATCGTCGACACCATGCGTCGACGGGTGATCGAGCTCGATCGGGGCAGGGTCGTCCGTGACCAGGCCCGCGGCGTGTACGAGTGAGGCTCCGTGGCGATTCGGATTGACTACGTCCTCAAGGAGACGGGGACCAACCTCGTCCGGAACCTGACGCTGACGTTCGCGGCGGTGCTCACGGTGGCCGTGTCGCTCGCGATGGTCGCCGCCAGCTACCTCATCGGCGCGGGCATCAACAACAGCTTCCTCGGCCTGCGTTCCGACGTCGACCTGTTCGTCTACATGAACCCGTCGGCGACTCAGGAGCAGATCACGGCGATGTCGAAGACCCTCGACACGAGTCCGCAGGTCAAGGAGTTCCAGTTCTACGACGCGTCCCGCTCCTACGAGGAGTTCAAGCGCCTGTTCCGGGATCAGCCGGATCTCATCAACACGATCAAGCCGGAGGACCTGCCGCAGAGCTTCCGGATCAAGCCGAAGAGCACCGACGCCGAGGTCGTGTCGTCACTCGGTGACACCCTCGGTGCCAAGGAGGGCGTCCTGCGCGTCGAGTACGCGGCGGAGTACGCGCGACGGATGCAGACGTCGGTCACCACCTTGAACCGGTGGGTCCAGGTCGTGGCGGGCGTGCTGATCGCGGCGTCGGTGCTGCTGATCTTCAACACGATCCGGACCGCCGTGTTCGCCCGCCGCCGGGAGATCGAGGTGATGCGTCTCGTCGGCGCGAGCAACTGGTTCATCCGGTTGCCGTTCATCGTGGAGGGCCTCGTCCACGGACTGATGGGGGCGTTGCTCGCGGCAGTCGGCGCGTGGGGGTTCGACCAGCTGTGGACGCGCAACTTCGTCGACCAGGTCGGCTTCCAGCTCCTGAACCAGATCCGCTGGGACTCCGGTGAGCTGTGGGTGTCGATCGGGATCGTGTTCCTGATCGGCGCGCTGACGGGAACGGTCGGTTCGGGCATCGCGGTGAGCCGGTTCCTGAAGGCCTGAGCCGGCGACAGGCGACGATCAGACGGAGGGGACAGCGCAGATGGAGGGGACAGCGCAGATGGGCCACGGCTATCGGACGATCCGCTACGACGTCGAGGAGAACATCGCCACGATCACCCTCGACCGACCCGATCACCTGAACGCGTTCACGGTTCGGATGTGCCACGAGATGCTCGACGCGTTCGATCGTGTGGACGGCGACCCGGAGGTGCGCTCGGTGATCGTGACCGGTGCCGGTCGTGCGTTCTGCGCCGGTGCGGACCTGGCCGGCGGTGCCGAGTCGTTCGACGCGTCGGGCCCGGTGGCCGCGGAGGCCGCCGCCGAGGCGACAGGCACCGCACGCGGTGCCGTGGCGCCCTCGGTCACCCGTGCGGTCGATCCCCGTCGTGATCTCGGTGGCGTCCTGACGTTGCGGATCTTCGAGGTGACTAAGCCGGTGATCGCAGCGATCAACGGTCCTGCCGTGGGCATCGGAGCGACGATGACGTTGCCGATGGACATCCGGCTGGCGTCGGGCGGAGCGAGGATCGGGTTCGTGTTCGCCGCCCGGGGCATCGTGCCCGAGGCGTGTTCGAGCTGGTTCCTGCCGCGTCTCGTCGGCATCCAACGTGCACTCGAGTGGTGCTACACGGCGCGGGTGTTCCCTGCAGCGGAGGCACACGAGGCCGGGTTGGTGCGATCACTGCACGAGCCCGACGATCTGCTGCCGGCAGCGAGAGCACTTGCCGCAGAGATCGCCGAACACGCTGCACCGGTGTCGGTGGCGCTCACGAGGCAGCTCATGTGGAAGGGTCTCGTCGCGGATCACCCGATGCAGGCCCACCGGGTCGATTCGCTGGGCGTGCTCGCGACCGGGGCGGGTGCGGACGCGCGCGAGGGGATCATCGCCTTCTTCGAGAAGCGGCCACCGGTGTGGCAGCAACAGGTCCCGGGTGATCTTCCCGGCTGGTACCCCTGGTGGGATCAGCCGTCCTTCGATGCCTGATCCCCGTACGCGGGTGTGCCCGCGCCGGGGCGCGGGTGATCGAGCGGTTGTCGGTTGGT
>CAYSCB010000418.1:0-2588 GCA_964429335.1 uncultured Aquihabitans sp. | reverse complement strand
TCGGCGGTGCTGGCGAGGTTGCGGAAGTCCTCGATCTTGCCCAGGGCCTCCAGCAACTCCGGATGGTCGAGCAGCTTAGTGAGGGTCTGCTCGTTGATGTTGACCAGCAACGGGGAGTTCCAGCGCTGCGCCAAGGCGGTGGCGCCGACCCCGGTCGTGGCCCAGTTGAGCACGTCGGCGGCGTCGAGCTCGGTCATCATGCCGCCGGCGAAGGCGAAGATCGGCAGATAGTTCAGCAGTTCACCGATGGCTTCCTGCGGGGTGGTGTCGCCGAGGGAGCCCAGCCGCATGCCGTACTCGCCGACCAGAGTCAGTGCCCGGTTGGGGTCGAACTCGAAGACGTACACCGGATCCTTGAGCACCTCCACGGCGCCGTCCGGCAGCCGTTTGGACCACGGCGACTGCACCCGAAACGCGGCCTGGAAGTAGGTCTCTGGGGACTTCAACGACCGCAGCATGAGGATCGCGCCCCACTCGCGCACGGTCACGCCGGTCATCAGCTTGCCGCAGGTCAGGGTGATCGACCCGGTGCCGGCCTTGGCCGCGCGGTCGATGGCGTCCATGACGGGCGGCTTGGCCGCCGCGCCCATTCCGACTCCGCTGCCGGCGGCGACCACGATCTCGAAGGTCTTGAAGTAGGGGTGCTTCAGCAGTGCGTCGCGCATCGCGAAGCACGCGGCGACGTCGTTCAGGTACCACACCGAATGCGTGATGGCTTGCGCGAAAACCGGTGCCTGATAGGGAAACGGCGGCTTCTGCCCGCCGACGATCTGTAGCTTCATCTGCTCGGGCAGGGTTCCGCGCAGCATCTCCAGGAACTCGTACACCCGGTCGGCGTCTTCGAACTCGTACGACCCGACGGCGGTGGAGTTGCTCCTGGGGTTCAGCTTCTTGGCCTTGAAGTATTCATTGAGCGAGAAGCCGTCGAACTCCCCGTCGGCGGCCCACTTTTCGGCGTCGCCCCCGATGTCGTAGCTGAAGATCTGCATGCCGGGCAGGTCGATGTAGGGGTTGGGGCCGACGGCGTCGTCCCAGTGCTCTTTCTCGCGCTGCTCGTCAACGTAGGTCCAGTTGAAGATCTGGTCCTCAGTGAACTCACCGTTGGTGATCGCACGGAATGGCGTGCCGGACAGATACAGGTAGTGGCGGCTGGTCAGGCCGAGGTCGTCTTCGGTGACCGACTCGTCCGGCTCCTCAGCCTCAGCGATCTCGGATTCCGTCGGGTCATAGAGCTCGCGGGCGGAGTCGCGCCAGGCGCCGAAGTGGTATTCATCGAGGACGATAGCGTCCCAGTCGATGAGGTGGATGACTTCGTTGTGCTGCTTGATGTTTCCGTCAGCGGTTCTGCCGCGCATGTCCTGGAACGAGGCGAACCACACCACCGGGTCCGCGGCGTCGGCGGCCGCGTCGCGGTCCTCCGGAGAGGATTCCCGGTCAACGAAACGCCAGCCCTCAAAGTCGACGTGGGTCAGTAGGTCTTCCTTCCAAGCTGTCTGAACGACCGGCTTGTAGGTGAGGACCAGGACCCGCTTCCACCCCATCTCGCGAGCGAGCTGGTAGGTGGTGAACGTCTTGCCGAACCGCATCTTGGCGTTCCACAGGAACCGCGGGGCGTGAGCATCCTCGGCGTGGGAGCGGTAGTAGCCCGCCGTGGCGGCGACCGCCTCCTCCTGCTCCGGGCGCATCCCGAAGTCAGCCGTGCGGGTGCCGTCATAGGACTGACCGTTGCGGACCGCAACGATCGCCGCCTGGACCTCGTCGACGGTGGCCTCGAACCACTCGGCGTCCTTACGGATGCCCTTGGCGACGAGGGCCCGATGGACGTCATGGTCACGGAATGCGCTGCCGTCATTGCGCTGAGCCTCGGTGTCCAGAAGCAGAGTGACGCCCTCGAGGTGGGGGTAGGCGGTGCCCAGCTGTTGTTTGATGCGTTGCATCACATCGGCTTTGGTGGTGTCACCGACCTTGATGAGGCCCGTTCCACTCACCCGGGTGCCGCCGACAGTTCGTTCCCATGACTGGGCATTCTTACCCGGCAGGGTGTAGGCGTAGATGCGCCGAGCGACACTTCCCGAGCCGACGGTTTCAACCTCCTCCGGCGGCAGTGTCGTCTCAGCGGTGGTGGTCAACCCTCATCCTCCGCGGTCGACTCGTCGTAGTCGTCCGCGACCTCGTCAGAGGGCCGCTCCTTGATAGTCGACTCTATGAAGTCGATGTCCGCTTCAGTGAGTTGATAACGCGCATACAAGGCGTCGTCAGTCCACTCCCGGTCCATCGGGAGGGCGGGAACGAAGCGATACGAATCGCGTGTGATGTTCTGGGTGATCTTCCGCAGCGAGACCAAGAAGCGCACAAATCGGGTCCGCATATAGGCAGCAAGCCGGCGGGCCTCAGTCTCGTTGTCTGTTCGTCCGATGACTAGATAGGTCTCCGTACATGCTGAGCCTGGCGCCGCAACCACAGGCTCGCCCAGGATCGTAAGGTCCTCGCGGCCGCTGGTGCCGTGGGCCTTCACGATAAGCACCTTCCACTGGTCGATCCACTCCGTGTTCGACGCAATCTGCGCGCGTTCCAGGTAGCTCTGGACC
>CAYSCB010000417.1:0-2591 GCA_964429335.1 uncultured Aquihabitans sp. | reverse complement strand
AGAAGCTCGCCACCCCCGACACCGCGATCGCGGACCTCATCGGCGAGGTCGACCCGATCCGCGTCGCCGAGGGCCGGTACCTCTCCGACGAGCTGACGCTGCACTACGGGCTCGTGCCCCGCACCAACCGCGGCATCTTCGCGATCAACGAGCTGCCCGACCTCGCCGAGCGCATCCAGGTCGGTCTCCTCAACGTGCTGGAGGAACGCGACATCCAGATCCGCGGCTACAAGATCCAGCTGCCGCTCGACCTGCTGCTCGTCGCGTCGGCCAACCCCGAGGACTACACGAACCGCGGCCGCATCATCACCCCGCTCAAGGACCGGTTCGGCTCGCAGGTGCGCACCCACTACCCGCTGGACGTCGAGACCGAGGTCGCGATCGTCGAGCAGGAGGCGGACCCGTTCACCGTCGAGGGCCTCACGGTCACCGTTCCCGATCACATGAGCGACGTCGTCGCCACGATCTCCCATCTCGCACGCCAGAGCCCCCACATCTCGCAGCGATCGGGGGTGTCGGTGCGACTGTCGGTGTCGAACCAGGAGACCATGGTCGCCAACGCCGCCCGCCGGGCGTTGGCCGCCGGTGAGACCGAGGTCGTGCCCCGGATCTGCGACCTCGAGGCGTTGCCGGCGTCGACCGCCGGGAAGATCGAGATCGAGACGCTCGAGGAGGGCCGTGACGAGCAGGTGCTCGACCACCTCGTGCGATCGGCGGTGTTGACGGTGTTCCGTGAGCGGGTGCGTCCCGAGACGTTGACGAAGGTCGTCGACGCGTTCGAGGGCCACGACCCGATCGAGACCGGCGAGGACGTGCCGGCGGGCTCGTACGTCGAGCTGCTCGCCGACCTGCCGGAGCTCGGCGCACCGGTCGACAGCCTCGTGGGCGAGCAGGCCAGCCCCGGCGTCATCGCCTCGGCCGTGGAGCTCGTGCTGGAGGGCCTGCATCTGTCGAAGCGGCTGAACAAGGATGCCGTCGGCGGTCGCGCGCAGTACCGCTCCCGCGGCTGACGACCCCCTTCCTCCCCGTTCTGTTCGTTCGATCACCCCGTCAGGGTTGTGATCGAACGAACAGAACGGGTGGGGGAACAGAACGGGTGGGGGAACAGAACGGGGGTGGGGGCGTAGCCTGCGGCGCATGGTGCGTCCCCGCTTCCGCTACTCGCCCTGGGACGGCACCCAGACCGGCTTCGAGCTCGACGCCCTCGACGTCATGGAGCAGCTCACCGACGACCTGCTCTACCACGGCGACCTGAACTCGGCGTTGCGGCGGATGATCCAGCAGGGGTTCGAGGACCGCAACGGCGAGCGGATCCAGGGACTGCGCGAGATGCTCGATGAGCTCCGCGACCAGCGTCGGGACATCCTCGAGCGCTACGACCTCGGCGGCGTCTACGACGACATCGCGAACGAGCTGAACGAGGTCGTCGGCCAGGAGCGCGACGAGCTGCAACGACAACTCGACGCGGCGCGCGAGTCCGGCGACGCCCGTCGCAGCGAGCTGACCGAGGAGAGCGCTGCGGGCCGCAACATGGAGCTCGACATGCTCCCCCCGGACCTGGCCGGCAAGGTCAAGGGACTCGACGCCTACGAGTTCACCTCGGCGGAGGCCGCGGAGCGCTTCGAGTCGCTCAAGGACCGCCTGCGCGAGCAGCTCGTCCAGCAGGCCGTCGACCAGATGTCCGGCGCGATGGCGAACATGAGCCCGCAGGACATGGCCCGCATGAAGGACATGCTTGCCGAGCTCAACCAGATGCTCGAACAGCGCGCCCGGGGCGAGGAGCCGGACTTCGACGGGTTCATGGAGCGCTACGGCGACTTCTTCCCGGAGAACCCCGAGAACCTCGACGAGCTGCTGGCGATCATGGCCCAGCGGATGGCGGCGATGCAGTCGCTCATGAACTCGATGACACCCGAGCAGCGGGCGCAGCTGCAGGAGTTGTCGGACCAGCTGCTCGAGGACATGGACCTGCGCTGGCAGATGGACCAGCTCGGCCAGAACCTGCGCGAGGCGTTCCCCGACCTCGGCTGGGACAGCGGCTACCAGTTCAGCGGCGACGACCCCATCGACATGGCGCAGGCCAGCTCGGTGCTCGGCCGCCTCGGCGGGCTCGACCAGCTCGAGCAGATGATCCGTGGCGGATCGGACCCCGGCGCGCTGCGCGACGTCGACCTCGACCGGGTCCGTGAGCTGCTCGGCGACCAGGCCGCAGCGAGCCTCGAACGCATGAGCGAGATCACGCAGATGCTCACCGACGCCGGACTCGTCGAACAGCGCGAGGGCCGCTTGGAGCTGACCCCGAAGGGCATGCGCCGACTCGGGCAGAACGCGCTCGCGGAGCTGTTCCGCAAGCTCGACCGCGACCAGCTCGGCCGCCACGAGCTCGAACGATCCGGCGTCGGCCACGAGCGCACCTACCAGACGAAGCCGTACGAGTGGGGCGATCCGTTCAACCTCGACATCGGCAAGACGATCCGCAACGCGATCGTCCGCGGCGAGTCCGCGCCGGTGCGACTGCGGCCCGAGGACTTCGAGATCGAGCAGACCGAACACGTCGTGCGCTCCTCGACGGTGCTGATGCTGGACCTGTC
>CAYSCB010000416.1:0-2608 GCA_964429335.1 uncultured Aquihabitans sp. | reverse complement strand
GACCCTCACCAGCGACGCGGCCATGTCCGAGCCGTGTCCGCCGGCGTTCATCCGCACCGCGCCGCCGATGGAGCCGGGGACGCCGACGGCCCACTCGAACCCGGTGAGCCCCCACGCGACGGTCCGACGTGCGACCACCGGCAGGGACGCGGCGCCACCGGCCCGCACCAGCGGTGCACCCGACGGAGAGGAGCCGTGCCGCTCAACGACGTCGAACCCCTCGCCGAGGCGTACGGCGATGCCATCGAAGCCTGCGTCGCTGACCAACAGGTTGGAGCCCCTGCCGATCACGAGCACGTCACGTCCCTCACGCCGCGCGGCGACGTCGATGAGGTCCTCCACGCGCTCCGCGGTCACGAACCAGCGCGCCGGTCCACCCACCCGGTACGTCGTGAGCGGACCGAGCGGGACGTCGGTCGCCCAGTGGGCGGAGCCGGTCACGCGCCGCCTCCCGGCTGAGCACGGGAGCGGAGCGCGTCGAGCACCCTCGGCCCGACGTCGGTGACGTCCCCCGCCCCGATCGTCATCAGCAGATCGCCGGGGCGCAGGACGCGGACGAGGTAGCCGACGACGTCGTCGAGCGTCGGCATCCAGGCGAGCGTCGTCGACGGGTGGCGATCGAGGGTCGCGTCCACGAGGAGCTTGCCGCTCACGCCCGGTCGGGGCTGCTCCCCGGCCGGGTACACGTCGGTGAGGACCAGGAGGTCCGCGTCGCCGAAGGAGTCCCCGAACTCCTCCCACAGCGCCTCGGTCCGCGAGTAGCGGTGCGGCTGGAACACGGCGACGACCCGTGCCCAGCCTCCGCTCGCACCGGCCGCGAGCGCGGCTCGCACCTCCGTCGGCAGATGGGCGTAGTCGTCGACGACCGTGACACCGTCGGCGACCCCCTTGCGCTCGAAGCGCCGGGCGATCCCCCCGAAGTCGACCAGCCCGCCCGATGCGGCGGCGACGTCGAGCCCGAGCTCAGCGACCAACGAGAGCGCCGCGGCGGCGTCGAGCGCGTTGTGCAGCCCCGGGAGCGGGAGCGACACCGGCACGGTCGCTGCCGGACCGACGAGATCGAAGCGGCATCGGTCCGCCTCGAGCTGCAGGTCGACCAACCGGTAGGTGGCCTCCGGCGCCGTGCCGTAGGTGACCGACGGGACCTGGGCAGCGAGGGCGGCAGCGAGGGTGGCAGCGCCGGGATCATCCGCGCACAGGACCCGGGGACCGTCGGTGCCGACGAGGAACTCGCGGAAGCCGGCGAGCAGCGCGTCCCATCCGCCCCAGTGCTCGAGGTGGTCCGGCTCGACGTTGGTCACGATGCATCCAGCACGGGGGCCCGACAGGAACGAGCCGTCGCTCTCATCGGCTTCGAGGACGACCCAGGGCCCCTCGCGCCACGCCGCCGACACACCCCCGAGCGCCGCGACGGGGGCACCGGTGAGGAACGACGGGTCCTCGCCGGCGCCGCGCAGGGCGGCGACGAGCAACGCCGTCGTCGTCGTCTTGCCGTGGGTCCCCGCGACCGACAGCAGCGGTCGGCGTCGGGCGAGCGCCGGCAGGAGCCCGGTGCGCCGCAGGACGGGCACGCCCAGTCGGAGCGCCTCGCGCACCTCGGGGTTGTCGTCGGCAACAGCGGTGCTGCGACCGACGACGTCGGGCCGACCCTCGGCGGTGACGTTCGCGGCGTCATGGCCGACCCAGGTGCGCACGCCGAGGGAAGCGAGCCGCTCGAGAGCCGGCGACGTGACGGCGTCGCTGCCGGTGACGGTGTGGCCCGACTCGGCGAGCAGGGTCGCGATGCCGCTCATCCCCGCGCCGCCGATCGCGATCAGGTGCACGTGACGGGGGGAGGTCAGATCCAGCGCACCAGCCGCTGCCTCGGTGGCCCCCTCCCGAACTCGGGTCATCCCACGACCCTCCTCGGTGCCATCCGACCCGGGTTCGCCAGGATCGGTGCTCATGAGGGTCTCCGGGCGTGCGCCTCGACGAGGTCGGCGACGGTGCCGGCAGCGTCGGGATGTCCGATCGAGCGCGCGGCGGCGGCCATCGCGGCCACGTCGCCGTCGAGCATCCGCTCCACCTCGGCGACGAGGCGGCCGGTGTCGAGGTCGGCATCGGAGACGATCACTGCGGCTCCGACATCCCGCAGCGGCTCGGCGTTGGCACGCTGGTGGTCGCGCGTCGCGATGGGCAGCGGGACGAGCACGGCCGGGACACCGACGACGGCGAGCTCGGCGACGGTCGTGCCACCGGCACGACAGACCGCGATGTCCGCCGCGGCGAGCGCCAGGTCCATCCGGTCCTCGTAGCGCACCGGGCGGTACCAGAGCCCGCCGCTCGTCGGTGCGACCTCCTCGGCGAGGGTGCGGGCGAGGGGCGGCCGGTCCTCCCAGTCACGTGAGCCGATCACGTGGTGGATCGCCAGGTCCCCGCGGTCACGCCACGGCGTCAGCGCCCCGTAGACCGCTTCGTTGATCCGACGGGATCCGAGCGAGCCTGCGAACACCACGATGACGGTCCGGTCGACCGCCAGGGCGAGCGACCGGCGGGCCGCGTCGACGTCCCGATCGGCCGCGACCGCGAGGATCTCCTCCCGCACCGGGTTGCCGGTGACGACGGCCCT
>CAYSCB010000415.1:0-2619 GCA_964429335.1 uncultured Aquihabitans sp. | reverse complement strand
TCGCTCGGCCTGCCGGGCCTCGCCGGGTTCTGGGGCGAGTTCCCCGCCATCCTGTCGGCCTACGCCCCGGCCATCGGGCTGAACATCACGCTGTTCCGGGTGCTGATGATCGTCGCCGCGATCGGCACCGTTCTGGCGGCCGGCTACCTGCTGTGGCTGTACCAGCGGGTCGCGTTCGGGACCCCGACCGAGGAGTTCGTGAACGACCCGCACATCCACGACGTCGAGACCCCCGAGTGGATCGCCTGGACCCCGCTGCTGTTCCTCATCGTCCTGCTCGGCTTCGTGCCCGCCATCATCTTCAACGTGACCGAACCGGCGGTGGCCCTCATCGCCCGCTCGGTCGGAGGCTGATCGACCGTGACCGCCCTCGCCGCCCAGCTCGCCGCGGCAACGTTCCGTGGCCCGACGATCGACTACCACGCGCTCGCACCCGAGATCATCCTCACCGCGACCGTGGTCGTGCTGGTGCTGGTGGACTCGATCAAGCTGGACCGTGCCCGGGCGCTCATGCCGGTCATCGCGAGCTTCGGGCTGCTCGGTTCGCTCATCCCGCTGTTGACCCTCGCCCACGCCGGCGGTGAACGTGTCCTGTTCGGCGGCTCCTACGTCGTCGGCCCGATGGCGTTGATGTTGAAGGCGATGTTCATCGTCTCGACCTACGTCGTGGTGCTCATCTCGATCAACTACGTCGCCGAGGGCGACTACTGGGAGTCGGAGTACTACACGCTGCTCATCAGCTCGCTGCTCGGCATGGTCGTCATGTGCTCGAGCCGGGACCTCATCGGCATCTTCGTGGCGCTCGAGCTGCTGTCGCTGCCGGCGTACATGCTCGCCTCGTGGCGCAAGGGCGACGTGCGCTCCAACGAAGCCGGACTCAAGTACTTCCTGATGGGCGTGTTCGCCTCCGCCGTGCTGCTGTACGGCATGTCGCTCGTCTACGGCCTCGGCGGCTCCACCCAGCTCACCGAGATCGGCAAGGTGCTGCGCTCGGCGCCGTCCGACGGCGTGCCGGTCATCACCCTCGCCCTGCTGTTCTGCGTGGTCGGGTTCGCGTTCAAGGTGTCCGCCGTGCCGTTCCACGTGTGGGCACCCGACACCTACGAGGGCGCCCCGACACCGGTGACGACGTTCCTCGCCGTCGCGTCGAAGGCCGCCGGGTTCGTGGCGCTGATCAACCTCGTGTTCTTTGCGTTCCTGCCCCGCACGAACATCATCCAGCCGCTGTTCTTCGTGCTGGCCGTCGCATCGATGTTCGTCGGCAACCTCGCAGCGCTGCGCCAGACCAACGTGGTGCGCATGCTCGCGTACTCCGGCATCGCGCACGCCGGGTTCATGCTCGCCCCGTTCGTCGTCGCGGGCGAGAACGTCCGCACCACCGCCGAGGCGATGCGCGCCGTGGTCGTGTACCTGGTGATCTACGCGGCGATGAACCTCGGTGCGTTCGCGGTGATCATCGCGATCGCCCGCAAGACCCGCTCGGCCGAGCTCGACGACCTGCGCGGCATCGTCCACACCATGCCGGGGATGGCGTGGGCGATGGTGCTGTTCCTCGCGTCGCTGATCGGCATGCCACCGCTCGGCGGCTGGTTCGCCAAGTTCGGCGTGTTCAAGGTCGTCGTCAACGCCGGCACGACGCTCGGCTGGGTGACCGCGATCTGCATGGCGATCAACACAGCGATCGCCGCGTACTACTACCTGGCCGTCGCGAAGGCGATGGTCCTCGACGACGCACCCGATGGCGACACCGCACCCGCGCCGCGGACCCCACCGTCGCTGACGGCCGCGGTGGCGATCACGTTGGTCGCGACGTTGGCGTTCGGTGTGCTGCCGAGCCTGCTGACCAACGTCACCGACTACGGCTTCGCCCTCGCCCGCTGACCCTCTCTTTCGTCGATGCCCGTTCTGTGCCCCCTCCCGGTCTGTGCCCCCTCCCGTTCTGTTCGTTGTTTCACACCCGCAGGGTTGTGAAACAACGAACAGAACGGGGGTGAGGCGGGGGTTGTGGGGATGAGAGCGGGGCTGGGGCGATGAGTGCGCTCGTCGAACGGATCGCCCGGTTCGGCTCGGTCCGCTTCGACGAGTACATCGAGCTCGCCCTGTACGACCCCGACGTCGGGTTCTTCTCGAACCTCGGAGCCGAGGGCCGCGGACGGGCGGGCCGATCCGGCGGCGACTTCATCACGAGCCCCGAGGTCGGACCGCTGTTCGGCGCTGTCGTCGCCCGATGGATCGATGCCCGCTGGGAGGAGGTCGGCCGACCCGACCCCTACGTCGTGATCGAGGCCGGCGCCGGGCGTGGGGCGCTCGCCGTGTCGGTGCTGGCCGCGTCGCCGACGTGCGCTCCGGCGCTGCGGTACGTGCTCGTCGAGCGCTCCGCCGGGCTGCGACGAGCCCAGGCCGAGCACCTGGCGTTGTCGCACCCGTTCGACGTGCTCGGCCCGTCCGGTGATCTCGACGAGGGGGTGCCGTCGCCCGTGGTCGGAACCGGGCCGCTGGTCTGCTCGCTGCCGGACCTGCCCGTGTAGGGCGTCGACGGGATCGTGATCGCGAACGGGCTGCTCGACGACCTCTCGTACCGTCTGTTCAAGCAAGACGACCCGGGGGGGACGGACACGT
>CAYSCB010000414.1:0-2622 GCA_964429335.1 uncultured Aquihabitans sp. | reverse complement strand
CGTGGCGCCGGATCCGCTCACCGCGGCGGTGGGCCGATCCGCGGCGGACGGGTTGTTCCGCGGCGTGGTCCGAGCCGGAACCGAGCTGTCGTGACGATCCGACGTGGACAGCAGTGGGGTGAACCCGGTCCGTTGCGCTCCGGAGCGCCGGTGTTGCAGACCGACGGTGACGTCGCGGACCTCGTCGCTGAGGCGCTCGCAGCCGGGGAGGCCGTCTCGGAGGTCGGACTGCTCGGCGGTGACCTCCACCGCTGCCTCGGCGCCCCCCGTCACGACGCTGCGGACCTCCTCGCCGGTGCCGGAATGCGCTTCCCGGTCGACCTCGGCGAGGTCGTCGTGGACCGTGGTGACGGTGTGATCAGCAGGCACCTGTTCCTGGCTCACGCCGTCGCGCACGCCGGGCGACGCCGGTGGGCGCGTCGCACCGTCACAGCGATGAACGGCACCCACCTGGGCGCCGCAGACCTCGGACCGCGAGCGCATCCGAACGACGGTCTGCTCGACATCAGCGACGGTCGGGTGTCGCGTCGCGAGGTCCGTGCCGCCGCACGACGTGAGCTGACCGGCAGCCACGTGCCCCATCCGGGAATCGCGGAGCGACGCGTCGCGTCCTACGAGGTGCTCTCCGAGGAGATCCTCCCGATCCGTGTCGACGGACGCCTGATCGGTGCCGCGACGCACTTCGAGCTCCGGTGCCTCCCCGACGCTCTGGTGGTCGTCGCATAGGCCGCCGGTACCCTCCCTCGGGTGCGCGCCTGGTACCTGAACGAATCTCCCGGTGACTACCTGTGGGGCGAGGTCCCGGACCCGCCGCTCGGTCCGACCGATGTCGAGGTGCGCGTGGCGGCGTCCGCGCTCAACCACATGGACCACTGGCTGAGCGTGGGTCTGCCCCGGCCGCCGACGTTCCCGCACGTCCCCGGCAACGATGCCGCCGGTGTGGTGAGTCGTGTGGGCAGCGACGTTCGCGAGCTCTCCGCCGGCGACGAGGTCGTGATCAACCCGGCGGTGGTCCCCGCCGAGGCGTTGGAGCGCGGCTACGACAGCGTCCTCGATCTCGGGATCTCCCCGTTGGGGGAGATGCGCTGGGGCGGTCACGGGGAGCTCTGCGTGGTGCCGGCGCACCAACTCGTCCGCCGGCCGCCGGGGCGGTCCTGGGCCGAGTGCGCGAGCTACCCCGTGTGCTACTCGACAGCCTGGCGCCTGCTGCGACGGGCCGGTCTGGCCGCGGGTGACGCCGTGCTCGTGACCGGCATCGGCGGTGGGGTCGCGACCGCTGCGATGATGATCGCCCGCCACCTCGGCGCGACGGTGTACGTGACCTCGCGGGACGCGGACAAGCGCGATCGGGCCGTGGAGCTCGGGGCGGACGCCGCGTTCGCCTCGGACGGCCCGTACCCCGTCACCGTCGACATCGTCGTCGACAGCGTCGGTCCGGCCACGTGGGACCAGGCGTTCGGGAGCTTGCGTCGCGGCGGACGGATGTGCGTGTGCGGCGGCACCTCCGGTCGCAACGTCACCCTCGATCTGCCACGGCTGTTCTTCCGCCAGATCGACATCATCGGTGGGAGCTTCTCCAGCCAGATCGAGTTCGACGACGTCACCCGGATGATCGCCGACGGGCTCCCGGTCGTCATCGACGAGGTCCTGCCGCTCGCGGACTACCCGTTGGCGCTCGAGCGGCTGCGCTCGGCGCACCAGCTCGGCAAGATCGTCCTGGACCACTCCCGTTCTGTTCGTCGGATCACAACCTCGAGGTTGTGATCCGACGAACAGAACGGGAGGGCGACGAGCAGAATGAGGACGAGGACGAGAAGCCATCGGAGTCCACCCCGTCCTGACCGCGGCTGAACAGGTCCGCCATCGGTAGGGTGGCGACGTGGGCATGATCACCGCGGATGCCGATGCTCTCCGACGAGCCGCTGACGCGGTCGATCGACGTTCGGCCGAACTGGTGCAGGTCAGCCACGACATCTTCGATCATCCCGAGCTGTGCTTCGAGGAGCGCTTCGCCCACGACCGGCTCTGCGACGTCCTCGAGGCGGAGGGACTCGACGTCACGCGGCACGCCGTCGGGCTCGACACGGCGTTCGTCGCCACCGCCGGCACCGCAGGGCCCGTCGTCGCCGTGCTCTGCGAGTACGACGCGCTGCCGGGAATCGGTCACGCGTGCGGCCACAACGTGATCGCCGCGTCCGGACTCGGTGCCGGCCTGGCTGCGGCTTCGCTGGCCGACGAGCTCGGCGGACGGGTCCGGGTCATCGGCACCCCGGCGGAGGAGGGTGGTGGTGGCAAGGTGTTCCTGCTGCGCGAGGGCGTCTTCGACGACGTGAGCGCTGCGCTGATGGTGCATCCCGCCGATCACGACCTGCCCACGATGGCGGCGATCGCTGTGCGACAGCTCTCGGCCACCTACACCGGGGAGGCGTCGCACGCAGCGGCAGCTCCCTGGGACGGACGCAACGCCCTCGACGCAGCGGTGCTCGGCTACGTGAACGTCGCCGCGCTGCGCCAACACATCCGGCCCGACGAACGTGTCCACGGGATCTTCACCGAGTCAGGTGAGCAGGCCAACGTCGTACCCCGTCGTGCCGCTGCGTGGTGGTACGTCCGCTCGCCGTC
>CAYSCB010000413.1:0-2647 GCA_964429335.1 uncultured Aquihabitans sp. | reverse complement strand
GGTCCACGTTCGTCAACGCCTCCTGCAGGATTCGCAGCAGCTCGTTCTCGACCGGCACCGACACGCGGCTGTCCGGATGCACGACCGTCAACGTGGCGGCGACATCGGCGCGTTCGGCGAAGCGGGTGACGATGTCGCCCGCGATGACCGACAGCGGTTTGGCGTCGGTGACTCCCGAACGCAACTCGCGCAGGGTCTCCCGGAGCTCGTCGAGTGCCGCCTGGACATCGGAGCGGAGACGGAGCAGGTCGGACGGTTCGGGCCGGTCCGCTGCGACGATGCGCTCGAGCTCCATCGAGACGTACGTGAGCCACTGGCCGAGCCGGTCGTGGAGGTCACGGGCGATCCGGACGCGCTCCTCCTGGGCGCCGAGCGTGCGCAGTCTCCCGAACCAGCGGGCGTTGTCCACGGTCAGGGCGACCACCTCGGCCAGCCCGGCGAGCATGAGTGCGTCAGGATCGTCGTACCGGCCGGTGGCGGGATGCTCGATGCCGATCACGCCGATCACCTCACCGCGGGCGGTGAGTCGGACGTACATCCCACTGCGGCTGCTGCGCACGATCGGCCGGGTCCCCGTGGCCGGTGAAGCGTCGGGGTCGAGATCGTCGACGAGCACCACCCGTTCCGATGCCAGGGCGCGCGCCAGCGGGTCGGGGAGCTCCGAGCTCGGATACGAGGGTCTCAGCGCGCAGCCGTCAGCGATCTTCGGCACCCACTCCTCGGATGCGTCGTCGTAGGTCATCAGGCAGATCACACGTGCGTCGAAGCGCTCCGTCATCTGGTGGCGGACCCGGTCGAGTGCCTCTCGCAGCGAGAGCGCGTCGGGAAGGCTCCGCGCGACCACGTTCAGCATCTCGAGCAGCTCGTTCGTCTCGGACAGGTGGGCGACCTCTTCGACCAGCCCCGACCGGCGGCGCTCGGCCTCCTTCAGGCGGCTGCGTGCGTAGGCGGCCATGGCGACGGTCAGGGCCAGGGTGACAATCGCTGCGACGTCGCGCTGATCCGATACGACGTCACCGATCCACGTCCCGTCGCCGATCGACGTCACGACGACTGCTCCGACGGTGACCACGAGGGCGAGCGTCCCGTCACCGGCGCCCCACCCGAACGTCACGACGCCGACCGAGACCAGCGTCACGAAGTAGAACGGGCTCGACCAGCCGCCCCAGGCTCCCATGGCGAACCCGAGCGCCGCCACGTCCACGAACGGCTCGACCCGGTGGAAGTTGTCGCTCGCGCCGAGTTGGACCGGCAGCACCGTCCGCCAGGTGGTGACGAAGAAGCAGACGGCGGTGGCGGCCACGGCAGCGTACGAGCCACGGAACGCTGCGGGTGCGGCGAAGATCAGGCCGTAGCCGAGCGCACCCCAACGGAGGGCGGCGATCGCCGGTGACACCGAGGCGCGCAGCGACGGCGGCAGCCCGAGCAGCCGCGTCGAATCGTCCAGGCCACCGTGCGGGAGCGCCCTGACAGCCGCGATGGCCTCGCTGACGTCCGCCGTGGTGACCGACGACCTCGAGGTTCTCGTTCCCGTGGTGACCGGACCTGCTGGGGCAGGTGTCGGTTCCGTGCGGTCACCCTATCGACGCGGATGCGGAATCGGTCGGTACCCCGGCATGTGGTGTCACGGCGCCGACGTGGCGCCTCCTAGTCTCGGCGTCGTGGACGACGCCGTCGAACAGGTGACCTATCCGGGAGCGCGGCGTCCGGATCGCCACCGCGAGGTGCTGTCGTCGGGGATCGCGCTGCACGTGTGCGAGTGGGGTGGCGAAGCGGCGCCGCCGCTCCTGCTCGCCCACGGGGGTTTCGACTTCACCGGGACCTTCGACGTGTTCGCCCCGATGCTCGCCGACGCGGGGTGGCGGGTGGTGAGCTGGGACCATCGCGGCCACGGTGACTCGGCCCGGGCAGCGCTGTACACGTGGGACACCGACGTCCGCGACGCAGTGGCGGTGCTGGACTCGATCGGCTCGGCTCCGGTGCCGTTTATCGGCCACTCGAAGGGAGGTGCGCTCCTGTTGCACCTCGCGAACGCGCTGCCCCACCGGGTGTCGACGATGGTGAACCTCGACGGGCTGCCGTCACACCAGGTGATGTCCGACGTGTCCGACACCGAGCGGACGAGGCTCCTGCACCAGGAGCTCACCGGCTGGCTCGACCATCGTCGGTCCCTCGTGGGGCGTCGACGCCGTCCCGGCACGCTCGACGAGCTGGCCGAACGACGAGGTCGGATGAACCCCCGCATGAGCAGGGAGTGGCTGCGCTACCTGGTCACCGTCGGGGCACAGCGTGACGAGGACGGGTGGCGTTGGAAGATCGACCCGGCGATCCGGATGGGTGGGTTCGGCCCGTGGCGACCGCAGTGGTCGATGATGCGCCTGCCCGGGATCGGCGTGCCCTTCCTCGGCGTCCTCGGCATGGAGCTCGAAGTGATGGGGTGGGGAACGCGTCCGGAGGACGTGATCCCGAACCTGCCGCCCGGCGGCCGTCTGGAGACGTTGTCGGGTGTCGGCCACTTCGTCCACATCGAGCAACCGCGGCTGGTGGCCGACCTGGTGCTCGAACACCTCGCAGCCGACCGACACGCTGCTGACGGACACGCTGCTGATCGCTACTGGGGCTGGTCGGGAACGCCGTCACCTTCCTC
>CAYSCB010000412.1:0-2657 GCA_964429335.1 uncultured Aquihabitans sp. | reverse complement strand
GCGGCCACCGGGCGGGGGCTGCTCGGGCGCCTGCTCGGGCGGTAGCCTCAGCCTCGTTGCACGCGCGCGTCCTGATCCGTCCCAAGGAGGGCAACCTCGCCCCGCAGGGGAAGGCGGGCGAGCGGCCGCTGCATCGAGGCCGCGATCGCCCGCTGCAGGTTCGCGACCGACGTCTCGCCGTGACGGGGCAGTTCCCGGATGCGGTCGAAGTCGAGGTCGTAGATGTCAGCCACGTCACGGAGCAACCCGAGCTCGATGAAGAGCTGCACCTGCTGCTCACCGAGGCCGTCGATGTCCATCGCTCCGCGGGATCCGAAGTGCGTGATCCGGGCGAGGCGCTTCTGCGGGCAGTCGGGGTTGGTGCAGCGGGTCTCGGCCTCCCCCTCGGGGCGCACCAACGGCGACCCGCAGGACGGACACGACGTCGGGAACGTCCACTCGGGGAGACCCGCGGGACGCAGCTCCAGGACGGGACCGACGACCTCGGGGATGACGTCGCCGGCCTTGCGGACGACGACCGTGTCACCCGGTCGCACGTCCTTGGCCCTGACCTGGTCCTGGTTGTGCAGCGTGGCGAGGCCGACGGTGGAACCGCCGACGAACACCGGTTCCAACACGGCGAACGGCGTGGCCTTGCCGGTGCGTCCGATCGACACCTGGATGTCGCGCAGCAACGTGGTGCGCTCCTCCGGGGGGAGCTTGTACGCGATCGCCCACCTCGGCGCCTTCGAGGTGGCCCCCAGCGCCTGCTGCACGGCCAGATCGTCGACCTTGACCACGACGCCGTCGATCTCGTAGGGCAGGTCGTGACGATGCTCCACCCAGTGGGCGCAGAAGTCGTAGACCTCCTCCAGGGAGTCGAGCACCCGAGTCTCGGGGTTGACCGGGAACCCGAGCGTCCCGAGCCACTCGAGGGTGCCGAAGTGCGTGGCCGGGGCATCGCCACCCACCACCTCGCCGAGCTGGTAGCACCAGAACGCGAGACCACGCGACGCCGTGACCGACGGGTCCTTCTGGCGCAGCGAACCCGCGCCGGCGTTGCGTGGGTTGACCGGCACCGGTCGCCCCCTGCGTCCCGCGGCGTCGGCCGCCACGTTCTCGGCGATCGTCCGCTCCTGAAGGCGGTGGAACGCCTCGATCGGCAGGTACACCTCGCCGCGCACCTCGAGGACGTCCGGAGCCGCGGCTCCGAGACGATCCGGGATCACCTCGATCGTCGCGACGTTGGCGGTGACGTCCTCCCCCGTGCGTCCGTCACCGCGGGTCGCCGCCTGCACGAACCGACCGGACTCGTAGCGCAGCGACATCGCGAGTCCGTCGATCTTCAGCTCGCAGACGTAGCGGACCGACCCGTCCAGGCCGAGCGACGACAACCTGCGTGCGGTCCGATCACCCCAACCACGCAGCTCGTCGTGGTCCATCGCGTTGTCGAGGCTCATCATCCGCACGGCGTGGGTGACCGAGGCGAACTGGCCGGACACCGGAGCGCCCACCTGACGGGTCGGGCTGTCCGCGGTGACGAGATCGGGGTGGAGCACCTCGAGCTCCATCAGCTCCCGGACCAGCAGGTCGTAGTCGGCGTCGGGGATGGTGGGCGCGTCGAGCTCGTAGTAGGAGCGGTTGTGCCGACGGATCTCGGCCCGCAGCGCGTCGACCCGACCGGCCGGATCGAGGGTGCCGTCGGTGTCGGGTGCCATGCCGGCAACCTACCCGGCAGCTCCGGCGATCACGGACGCCACGGCTTCATCGAGCATCAGGTGTCGAACCACCACCGGAGAAGACGAACGCGGTGGTCACGACCGACGGGTCGGTGTCACGCCCCGAGAGCCAGGCGCGCCGCGACCGCCTGTTGGCGGATCCGCTCCGCGACCCCGATCGTCAGGTCCATCACGAGCCCTGCCTGGTTCGGATCGAACCGGCCGAGACCGTCGGCCGGCGAGAACGAGGAACGCAGTCGCAGCAGCATCGGGTCGACGCCCTCTGCCACCAACGCCGTCCACAGGGCGACGAGCCGACGCCAGTGCGGTTCCGGGGAGGAGCCGATCGGCCGGTCGACCGGGACGACGCCCCAGCAGATCCGACCGCCACGCGCCAACAGGTCCCCGACCAGCGGTGCCCACCCGACGATCGAGCGGTCGACCGGGAGGCAGACGAACGACACGCCGGACGCGACGACCGTCGGCCAGTCGCACGCTCCGGGGACGTGGACGCCGATGAGCAGCTCGCCGGTCGGAGCAGCATCGTCGAGCGCATCGACGACGGGATCGAGCATGGCCCTGACCTGGGTCGGCAGGAGGCTGAACGTCGGGTGCATCGATCCGACGAGCGCCGGTTCGGACAGCACCACGGTCACGAGGCGGCGCAGCTCTCCGGTTCCGCCGCCGTCCCGTCGGAGCGCCGCCAACGCAGCGACGGACCGGGAAGCGACGACGGAGCTCGCCATGGCCGTCGCGTCGGAGAGCGGAACACCCGCGAGGTGCAGCTCGACCGCGAGCGTGACCGGGCCGAGGATCGGCACCCGGACGGGCACACCGTCGGATCCGGGGTCGGCACCGTCGTCGAGGCGATCCGCCAACACCTGCAGCGACCGGAACGCCGGACCCTCAGCCGAACGTGCCGCCGCCGGAGACCCTGCCCGAGGTCATCCAGCTCGACAT
>CAYSCB010000411.1:0-2666 GCA_964429335.1 uncultured Aquihabitans sp. | reverse complement strand
GTCCCTAGTGCACCGTCGCGGAAGTTACACGCGTGTAGTTTGGTGGGGTTGGACTGGACGTTGTGGAGGTGGCCGTGTTCAGGGTGGAGCCCATCGAGTTGAGCGGTGAGGAGCGGGTCGAGCTGGAACGCCGGGCGGGGGCACACACGTCGCCGGTGCGTGACGCTCGTCGTGCCCGTGTCGTGTTGTTGTGTGCCGAGGGCGTTCCGTTGCGTCAGATCGGCGAGCGGGTCGGGATGGATCAGCACCAGGTCGGTGTGTGGCGCCGCCGGTTCCTCGAGGACCGCCTCGACGGTTTGGGCGATAGAGCCCGTTCGGGTCGTCCCCGCCGCCTTGGTCACGATCAACGTTTGGAGATGGCCGCTGTCGCGACGTCCGAACGCGACCCGGGCGATCCGGTGGCGACGTGGTCGTACTTCGAGGTCGCAGCTGAGATGTGTCGTCGGGGTGTGGAGGTGTCGGTGTCGCAGGTGTGGCGGATCCTCACCGCGATGGACATCGATCTCACGAAGGTGCGGGGCTGGTTGAACCGCCGTGATGACTCCGAGTTCTGGGGCCGGGTCCGTGACGTGTGCGGCCTCTACCTCGATCCACCCGAACGCGCGTTGGTGATCTCGGTCGACGAGAAGACCTCGATCCAGGCG
The DNA here is from genome assembly GCA_964429335.1 of uncultured Aquihabitans sp. GTDB lineage: Bacteria > Actinomycetota > Acidimicrobiia > Acidimicrobiales > Microtrichaceae > Dermatobacter. Next base: position 2,022 of record CAYSCB010000411.1, on the reverse strand, counting down.
AAGTCCCGCAAGCACCCCGACCAGACACCCCGGCGAGGCAGGCGGCGTCGACGCGAGTTCGAGTACGTCCGTCATGGCACCGCATCGCTGTTCGCCGCGCTCGACGTGCACACCGGTCAGGTACTCGCTGAACCGATCCCGGCCAAGACCGACGGCGGGAACAACTCGGTCAACTTCTGTGCGTTCCTCGACGACATCGAACGGACCGTCGACCCTGCCTTGGCGATCCATGTGGTGTTGGACAACGGCAGCTCGCACTGCTCGAAGTACACCAAGGCCTGGTTCGCAGCCCATCCCCGCTGGATCGTGCACTACACACCACCGCATGCGAGCTGGGTCAACCAGATCGAGTTGTTCTTCTCGATCCTGCAACGCAAGGTCATCACCAACGGCAACTTCGGTTCCCGCGACGACCTGATCGACAAGCTCCTCGCGTTCATCGCGGACTACGACCAGACCGCGACACCGTTCAAATGGACCTACGCCGCCGACCCCCTCGTCGCATGACCCACACGCGGACTACTTCCGCGCGACAGCACTAGTCCCGCCGGTAGACCGAGATGAGCCCGTCCGCCAGCGGCCCGTCGGCTCCCCATGTCCGTCGGCGTTCGACGAGCGACAACCCGGCATCCGTGCTCCATCTGTCGATCTCCTGTGGTGTGGTCGCCCGGATCCGCCAGGGACGCAGGCGCACCGGTTCGCCGTCACGCAGCTCGATGTGCTGGCCGGTGACGACCGCGGTGTCGGGGTCGGCGTCGGTGGCGATGAGGACCACGTGGTCGTCGTGGACCTCGCTCGTCGCGAGCTGTGGCCCCACGGTCAGCGGCGCCGGTTCGAACGCCTCGACGACGAGATGGCCGCCGGGTCGGAGTCGTGTTGCCGCCGTGGCGATGCAGGCTGCCTGTTTGGCGGGGTCGGTGATGTTGCACAGCAGGTTGCACACGGCGACGACCAGGTCGAAGGGCCCTTCCGGCCATCCGGTCGGCGTGCCGAGATCCGCCGTCACGGTCCGAACCGTCGAGTGCGGATCCTTGGATCGCAGGACGTCGAGCATGGGCTCCGACGCGTCGATGCCCGTGACGTCGAGGCCGAGCGCGGCGAGCCCCAGCGCGATGCGACCCGTGCCGACGCCGAGCTCCAGGACCGGACCACCGCTGCCGAGCCCCGCGAGGTACCGCACGCAGCCGGCGGTGGTGTCGTCCTCCGGGTACCAGGTGTCGTAGACCTCAGCGAAGCTGCGGCCGTAGCGCTGCGCGTCGATGTCACCCACGTCGGCAGTCTGGCAGCGGCCTGACCGTCACGCCGCCCCCCGACCGGTTCGGCCCGGTCGTCGTGTCCGAGCCGGTAAGAATGGACGGGTGAGGGAGGCCGCGAACCCGGAAGGAGACTGGGCGTCACCCGACGCGCCCTCCGGTGCCCGACCCGGTGCTCCGTCACCGGCGACGCTGTCGGTCGCCACGACCGCCGCTGCCGGCGCGACCGCCACGGCGCGCGGTGACGCACGATCGGATCCGACCGTCCACGCGCCGGCGTCGGACGCATCGATCGGCGATGTTCCGCTGCAGCACCTCGGTGTGCTCGGAGCCGGCGGTGTGCTCGACTCGGCGTTCGACCTCCTCCGGTTCCGGTTCCGTCGCTTCGTCGCGCTCGCCGCGGTGGTCGTCGTCCCCGTCCAGATCCTGGACCTGTGGGTCGCGCTCGGTTCCGGTGCCTCCCGCTCGAGCTTCACCGACACCTCGGCGCAGCTCGATCTGCTCGACCTGTCGGGGGCGAGCGGTGCGGCGGCGCTGGTGATCGTGTTCCTCCAGGCGGTCGCCCTGTTCCTCCTCGGGATGGCTGCGGGTCATCTGGTGTCGGGGGGGGTCGATGTACGCGACGACCCGTTCGGGACGGTCCTCGGGGCGGTCGCCCTTCGCGCCTGGGTGGCGCCGATCGTCGTCGTGGTCGCGCGCTTGGTGAATGGCGCTGCGGCGTGCTTCGGCTGGGTGTCTTTCTTCCTGGTGTGCGCGCTGTTCCTCGCTG
>CAYSCB010000410.1:0-2675 GCA_964429335.1 uncultured Aquihabitans sp. | reverse complement strand
ATCTCGCTGACGTTCTCGCTGCCAGGGAAGAACCTCGACGCGGCTCTGGGGTCGATCAACCACCTCGACGCCCAGATCGACTCGACCGACATCGACGTCGACCGCACCGACGTCGACCGCACCGTGACGACGGTCACCACCGGTACCTCCCGTGACGCCGACGCCGCTGCCTCCGACGGCCAGATCCGCCTCCGCGTGGAGATAGCGGCAACACCTGAGCCGGGTGCCGGGGCGTTCCTGCGCCTGGTCATGGCGGTCTTCAGCGTCATCGGCATGGTCGCAACCGTCATGTGGATCTCCCATGCCTGGGGGCGTCGGTTCCCGAAGTAACCACCGGAACGTCGTCGTCGCACGATCGTCGACATCAGCGATCCGCCAACCGCGGAGACGCCGATCGTCCCCCGTGATCCCTGGTAGCCGCCTGCCTCCCCGCGGTCAGCCGAGCCGGAGCGCTGCGGCGAGCTCCCGCCACTCCGGCAGCGGAAGGTGCGCCATGTCGGGGTGCAGCACCTGCACGCACACGTGGTCGGCACCCGCGTCCAGGTGGGCCTGCACACGTGCGAGCGCGTCGTCCATCGTCCCCCAGGCCACGATCGCGTCGACGAGCCGGTCCGAGCCGCCGTCGGCGACGTCGGACTCGTCGAACCCGAGCCGCGCGAGGTTGTTCGTGTAGTTGGGGGCCTGCAGGTAGATCGCCATGTGCTGTCGGGCGGTGGCACGGGCAGTCGCCGGGTCGGGGTCCAACACGATCATCTGCTCGACGGCGAGGAGCGGCTCGGAGCCCATCGTCTCCCGGGCGATGGCGGTGTGCTCGGGCGGGACGAAGTAGGGCAGCGCCCCGGCGGTCCGCTCGGCGGCGAGTCGCAGCATCTTCGGGCCGAGAGCGGCGAGGACCATCTGCGCCGGTGGGTCGCCCGTCGGTGCGAAGAAGCGTGCGTGGTCCATCGCGTCGAGGTACTCGACCATCCCGCTGTAGGGCTTCGAGTAGTCGTGCTTGCGGAGCCAGGCGACCAGGTGCTCGTGGCTGACGCCGAGACCGAGCAGGAACCGCCCGGGGAACGCTTCGTTGAGCGTCTGCATCGCCGCGTTGCACGCGAGCGGATCACGGCCGTAGCGGTTCACGATCCCCGTGGCGACCTTGATGCGCCGTGACGCCTGCAGCAGCAGGGCGGCGTGCACGAACGGTTCCCGGAAGACCGTCTCGGGGATCCACACGGCCCCGAACCCGAGCTCGTCGAGCTCCGCAACCGCCTCACCCGCCGCCAGCGACGGCTGCATGTCGAGCGCACCCGTCCAGATGCCGTAGGTGCCGATGTCGATGTGCGGGTTCTGCACGGTCGCTCCTCGAGTTCTCGTCACGGGTGCTCGTCAGGGGTTCAGGTAGAGGAACCCGAACGCTTCGTCGCGGACGTCGAGGCCCGCCCTCGCCAGCGCCGGGGACCAGTCGCCGCCGACCGCCGGGTCCGACTCCTCCATGCCGTGGTCCGCGCACAGGAACACCGCGGTCCGGTCCCGGATCCCACGTCGCTCGAGCGCTGCGAGCACCTCGCCGATGCGGCCGTCGGTGTCGCGGATCGACGCCCGGGCGATCTCGGAGTGCGGCCCGCCCTCGTGGAAGGCCGAGTCCGTGAGAGCGAAGTTGACCCAGAGGAACCGGGGCAGCGGGTAGTCGACGCCGAGGTAGCTCCCCTCCAGGATCGCGACGGCCTGCGACGCGCCGTGGTAGTCCACCTGGGTGAACGTCGCGTAGTCCTTGACCGGCCGGACGAACATCTCGGTGGTGTGCGGAAGCCCCTCGGCCGTGCGGGGGAACTCCATCCGGACACCACGGCGGAGCAGATCGAACGTGGAGTAGCCGGCGCCGTGGTCCGCCGGTTCGTTCACCGACGCGGTGAACGCTTCCGGCTCGCAACGTCGCAACGCCAGGTGGATGCTGTCGGTGCCCGGCAGCATCGACGACATGGCGGTCGCCCAGGTCCCGGGCGAGTTCGTGATCACCTGTGCGCCGCGGGCACGGTCCCACCAGGCGTTGTGCAGGATGCCGTGGTGGCCGGGATGTCGCCCGGTGATGATCGACGTGTGGTTCGGCAGCGTGACCGTCGGCAACGACGACACGATGCCGGTGCGCAACGCCGTCCCGGTTGCCATCAACGACGCGACGTTCGGCGCGTCCCCCCGCGCCGCAGCGTCGTAGAGCACGTTGGGGTTGCAGCCGTCGAGCAGGAAGCCGACCACGTGTGCCGGTCCGTCGCCGGCACGGATCGCATCGGCGTCCAACAGCGTGGTCAACGGCTCACCGTCGCGACCCTCGAGCACCTCCGGACCGTGCCCGAGGAGCGCGAGCACCGTCGGGGCGACGTCGACGAGCTGGGCCTCGACACCGTCGACCATGCCGCTCTGGCGGACGCCCGGACCGCTGATGATGAACGGGGCCCGGCACTGGATCGCACCGAGCGACCCGTGTTCGCCGATATGGCCGCCTTGGTCGGCCCAGTGGTGCGGCGCCGTGTGCACCATGCAGAGATCCGGCGCGCACGGGTGGTCGCACACATGCGCCACCTGCTCGTACGCGGCCACAGCGGCGCTCGGTGCCCGGTCGGGGAAGCGGTTCTCGCCCTCGGCGTCGGGGCCGGCGCAGCGGGCGGTCGCGTGTTCACCCAGAGGTTGGCGGCCCC